>JAYWBE010000193.1:0-5777 GCA_043781715.1 Gemmatimonadaceae bacterium | reverse complement strand
GCGCAACGCGAGAGCAGTTGACCCGCGTGATGTCACATGGACGTCGTGGCTTAACCAGCCGACGGCGCAGATATATCATCTCTCGGTCGATTACCGCTTTCCGTACTGGGTAACGGGCGCGCAGCAGGACTCGGGTGCGATCGCGGTTCACTCGCGTGGCAAGTTCGGCCAGATCTCGATGCACGACTGGGAGCCGATCGCTCCGGGTGGTGAAAGCGGCTACACGGCGGGTGATCCGCTCAATCCTGGCGTGGTTTTCGGTGGAGACGGCCAGCGCTGGAATCTTGACGCGAACATTCCGGTCGAGGGGACGACGAGTCCGAAATCACCGGAGCCCGCGCGCGGCGATTGGACGCAGCCGCTGGTCTTCTCGAAGTCCGATTCCCACTCTCTGTATTACGCGAATCAATTCCTGTTCGAGACGACCGACGGGGCCAAAACATGGGCGCAGATAAGTCCCGATCTCACTCGGCGGGAGATCGTCGTTCCTCCGACGCTGGATGCGGCTGCCGCGGCAGCGGTCGATCGCAACGGGAAACGCGGGGTCATCTTTACGATTGCTCCCTCGCCATTGCGCGCACCGCTAATCTGGACCGGTACCGACGACGGTTACATCTGGCTCACGCCGGACGATGGCAAGACTTGGCAAAACGTGACTCCCGCCGCGATCACGCCCTGGAGCAGAGTGACGATGTTGGAGGCGTCACACTTCGATGCGGGCACCGCGTACGCGAGCGTCGACCGGCATCAGCTCCAGGATTTCGACCCCTATATCTATCGTACCCGCGACCTGGGCAGGACGTGGCAGAGAATCACGAAGGGGCTTCCGCCCGGAGTTTACGTGCACGTCGTCAAGGAGGATCCGCGCCGGCGCGGTCTGCTCGTCGCCGGCACCGAGCGCGGCATTCACGTCTCGTTCGACGATGGCGACAACTGGCAGCCGCTCCAGCTCAACGTGCCGGTGACCTCAATGCGCGACTTCGAGTTCTACGGCAACGATCTCATCCTCGCGACGCACGGACGCGGCTTCTGGGTGATCGACGACATCAGTCCCCTGCGTCAGTTGAGTGACGCTGTGACGCGCGACGACGCCTATCTTTTCAAGCCGTCGGACGCGATCAACTTCATCGAGGGCAGTGACAATGGGACGCCCTTACAGAAAGACGAGCCGCAGACGGAGAATCCGCCGAATGGAGCGGCCATCGACTACTACTTGAAGAAGGCGCCGAGCACGCCGGTGGTGATCGAGATAGTCGATGCAAGCGGGGTGGTGGTGCAAACATTCTCGAGCGACCCGGCCGCTGAGCGTCCTCCGGCGGGTCGCGGAGCCGGAGGGGGAGGGGGAGGGGGAGCGCAATTCACGGGCATTCCGCGGGTATCTCCCCTGTGGCAGACTCCTCCGGAGCTGCCGCCAGCGAGCGCCGGAATGCATCGCGTGACGTGGAACCCGCTTCGGCCCCGCCCGCGCGGTGCGCTTCCGGCGGATGAGGGTGGTCCGCTCGACAGGCACTACCTCGGCAACTTCACGGCGAAGCTTACCGTGAACGGGAAGGCTTATGCGCAGCCGTTCACGGTGAAGCCCGATCCGCGGGCGATGCGGAGTTAGCGCCGGGGGCTAAACCGCCGCGAAGACTTCTCCCGCTCTTCGAGACAGTTTATCCATTGACGCTGACCCCCCCGGGGGGTTATACCGTCGCACCACGTTGGAGCTCGTGCGCAGTTACGCGCAGAAAAATGACCGGGAGGTCTATTGCTGGAGTTGATACTTGCAGCAGTCATCGGTGTCGCGCCTTTAACTCCTCTGCCACCGACGCCACCTCCACCAACACACAGCGGCCGAACGCGCTACTACTACATTGCGGCCGACGAGCTCGTTTGGGACTACGCGCCGAGCGGAAAGAACCAGATCACGGGGAGGCCGTTCGACCCATTCCAGCAGATGTTCATGAACCGCGGACCGACTCAGATCGGCAGCAAGTCAAAAAAGGTCCTCTACCGTGAATACACCGACGGAACCTTCCGCACCCTGAAGCCGCGCTCGGCCGACGAAGCCTATCTGGGATTTCTCGGTCCTGTAATCCGTGCTGAGGTCGGCGACACCATCAAAGTCATGTTCCGAAACAATGGGACCCACGCGTACAGCATGCATCCGCATGGAGTGATCTACGATAAGGATTCAGAAGGCGCCGGATACAACGACAACGCGGGACCGGCGAGGAAAGGAAACGCCGTTCCTCCGGGCGAAACGTTCACCTACACATGGATAGCCAGTGACCGCGCAGGGCCTGGTTCAATGGATGGGAGCTCCGTGCTCTGGATGTACCACTCGCACGTGAACGAAAGCGCGGACATCAACTCAGGTCTTATCGGTCCTATGATCATCACCGCGCGCGGAAAGGCGCGGCTGGATGCCTCCCCCATCGATGTCGACAAGGAGATTGTCGTCGCCTTCGCTGAAACCGACGAGAATCTAAGCTGGTATATCGATGACAACATCAAGGCCTACACGCTCGAGCCGGACAAAGTCGTCAAACCACGGGGGCCCACGTTCGTGGATTCCTTCGGCCAGTTCAACCTGCGCGAGACGATCAACGGCTTTGTGTTTGGAAACGGTCCTCCTCCAACCATGAGGGTCGGAGAGCGAGTCCGCTGGTACCTGATGTCGACGACGAACTTCGAGCTGCATGCACCGCACTGGCACGGCAACATTGTAACGGTGCAACACATGAAAACCGACGTGGTGACTCTTGGGACAATGGGGATGATGGTTGCCGACATGATTCCGGACAATCCCGGCACTTGGCTCTTTCACTGCCACATCGAGCCGCATTTGACACAGGGGATGCAAGGGCTCTTCACAGTTCTCCCGGCGCGAGTCGTCGCGAGCCGAGGGGGTAAGGCGGGCCGCCCGATACGCACTTCATCGGCAACTTCACCGCCAGCCTTACCGTGACGGTCAGACTCACGCACAGCCGTCGTCGTGAAACCGGACCCGGGAACGCCACGTTCATAGCTACTTTAGCATCAGATTAGCACTCTTCTTCGGCTTGATTCACTCGGAGCTCAGCATGGTGTACCCTCTTCGCATCCTCGCTTCTCTCACCTTTGTTGCGGGTTCAGCATTGGCGCAACGGACTGGTAGTCAACCGAATGGAGGAACACCCGGAACGCAGTCAGTGGAGGCGCGAGTCAAGGCGCTGCACGGGCTTCTCAGCGAACAGTGGGAATACACCCTCCGCACGTCGCCCGAATTCGCATCGATACTCGGCGACAAGCGCTACAACGACAAGCTCAGTGATTTCTCTCAGGCGGCGATCGACCGGGACCGCGCGCAGAATCGAGTATTCCTCTCGAAGTTTGCGGCGGTCAATGCCGCCGGCTTCCCGGAGCAGGAGAGACTCAATCGCGATCTGATGGTGCGAAACCTTCGCGAAACGCTCGCTGCCGGAAAGTTCAGGGATTGGGAGATGCCCGTCAATCAGATGAGCGGGATCCACATCGACGCGCCGCAGCTCGTGACTTCGCTCTCATTCGAGACCGTCAAGGATTACGACGACTACGTCGCGCGGCTCAAGCAGCTTCCGCGGGTATTCCGCGAGGTGACCGTGCAGATGCGGAAGGGCATGGGCCAAGGTCTGATGCCGCCGAAGATTCTGCTGGTGCAAGCGGCGAAGCAGGCGAACGATTTGGCAACGCAGAAACCGGAAGACTCACCGTTCGCCCTTCCGACGACGAAGTTCCCGAAGGAATTGTCCGCCGCCGATCAGCAGCGGCTTCGCGACGGAGTTCTCGCGGCGCTCCGCGATAGCGTCCTGCCGGCTTACGTCAGGTTCACGGCATTCGTGCGCGACGAGTACGTGCCGCACGGGCGCACTGAAATCGGAACGTGGGCCCTCCCGGACGGCGCGGCGCGTTATGCGTTCGCCGTGCGCCGGTCCACGACGACGAACATGACGCCGGACGAGATCCACACGCTGGGCCTGCGCGAAGTCGCGCGCATCGAAGCCGACCAGCTCGTGATCGCAAAGAAGCTTGGCTTTCCAACGGTGCGCGCGCTCCGCGATTCCATTCCGAAGATTCCGGCGCTGCATCCGAAATCGCGGGAGCAGATTCTCGACGAGTACCGGCACTACGTGGACCAGATGTCTGCCAAGCTGCCGACGCTGTTCGGGAGATTGCCGAAAGCCAAACTCGAGGTGATGCCGATCGAGCCATTCCGCGAGAAGGAAGCCTCGACCTCGTACAATCAGGGCACGCCCGACGGCTCTCGGCCCGGCCACGTGTTCGTCAATACTTACGATTTTGCGAATCAGCTGACGATCAACAACGAGTCGACTGCGTATCACGAGGGAATTCCTGGCCATCACATGCAGATTTCAATCGCGCAGGAGCTTCCTGAGCTGCCTCCGTTTCGCCAGCAGGCGAACTACACGGCGTTCGTCGAAGGTTGGGCGCTTTACTCCGAAAGGCTGGGGAAGGAGATCGGATTCTATCAGAATCCCTACAGCGACTACGGGCGGCTCGACGACGAGATGCTGCGCGCAATTCGGCTGGTGGTCGACACCGGGATTCATGGGACGGAGCATTGGACGCGCGATCAGGTGCTGCGATTCTTCCGCGA
Organism: Gemmatimonadaceae bacterium; assembly: GCA_043781715.1. Classification (GTDB taxonomy): domain Bacteria; phylum Gemmatimonadota; class Gemmatimonadetes; order Gemmatimonadales; family Gemmatimonadaceae; genus UBA4720. The sequence continues at coordinate 1,156 of JAYWBE010000193.1, read as the reverse complement.
CCACTCGAGCAACAACGAAGCCGCAATTCAGTCGGAGACCGATCGTTACATTGCGTGGCCGGCGCAGGCGCTCGCTTACAAGGTTGGTCAGCTCACGATTCTGCGGCTGCGCGAGAAGGCGCGCCAGCAACTTGGTGACAAGTTCTCGCTGAGCGCGTTTCATGACGAGCTGATCGGCGCCGGCGCGCTGCCGATGGATGTGCTGGAGCAGCGGATGAACGAGTGGATCGCACGGACTGCGGCGCAGGGACGGGTGGGAAAAGCAGACTAAAAACGAGTTTGAGGGTAGCTTCAACTCCAGTGAGCGCTGACCCTTCTGCCTCACGTTTATCAGGCGTGTTAAGAGGGAATGTGATGTCCGGCACGGGGTCGGTCTCGGCGCCGTTTCATGTCGGCTTAGTGTTGGTGTATCGACGCTAATCACCAAGGGTGAGAGGTGTCGGCAACGACGTGTCTGAACACATCACACATCGCACGTCAGCGTCGCCAGCGCCTCCGCCCACTCAGTCTCGTCGCGTGCCTTTCGTGCGCGGAAGTTGATTCCAACGGTGCCGAACTGCGCTGCGCTCGACGACTGTGGCGCGCCGGCGAAGACCTCGGCCCGCCAGGCGATCTCGAAATCGACGAACCCCGCCACGATAACCGTTGCCCGCAGCTCTGCATCCAGCAGAGCGCCGGCGATTCAGCCCTTCCACAGATTGATGTCTCGTTTGCCTTTGTCCGGAACTGCTTTCTGCACGAGGATGTCGCCGATCTGAAGGCGACCGGCCGGCTTGAGCACGCGCGCCATTTCCTGCAGTCCGGCAAGTTTGTCGGGAAAGAGGTTCAGCACGCCGTTTGAGATGACGACGTCGGCCCAGCTGTCGGTGACGGGAAGCGATTCGCCGAACCCCTGTCGAAACTCTACATTGTGCACCGCTGCTTCCTTCGCGCCTTCGCGCGCTTTCTCGACCATTGCTGGCGTCATGTCGACACCAATCACGCTACCTGTCGCGCCAACCATCTTTGCGGCGATGATGCTGTCGATGCCAGCGCCGCAGCCGACGTCGACAACATGCTCGCCCGCCATTAAGCGGCCAAGGCTGAATGGGTTGCCCGTTCCGGCAAACGACGCGATCGTCGCTTCCGGCACACCATCAAGCCATTCGTTATCGTA
>JAYWBE010000192.1:0-1812 GCA_043781715.1 Gemmatimonadaceae bacterium | reverse complement strand
GTACGACCAGCTCAACGCAACGCTGGCGCGCACGAGCTCGCTGATGGCGAGACTCGAGAATCCGAGGGGAACGATCGGGCGCCTCCTCGACGATCCTTCGCTCTACAACAGCCTGAATCGCGCGATCGCGTCCGCCGACAGTGTGATCTCCCAAATCAATTCGGGCAGTGGGTCCGTCGGCAAGCTGCTCCGCGACGATACGCTCTACGTTCACCTCAATAGCGTCGTCGCTCGCGCCGACTCGCTCGTGACCACTATGTCGAGCGGGAACGGAACAATGCACAAGCTGTTCACCGACCAGCAGCTCTACGACCAGCTCGTGAAGACCGTCACCGAGCTGAATAACGTTCTCGTCGAAGTTCGTCGCGATCCGAGGCGGTACACACCGGGGATGATTCAGGTTAAGCTATTCTAGGCCCCCAACAGCTTACCTTGGAATGTGATCAAGACGTACGAAATCGATGTCGCAGTCACCCGCGGGGAAGGAACCGAGTCGGAACATCGTGTACACGCCGCCGTAGTCGGGGAGGGCGACGAGCTGCTAGGCACAGCGCGCGATGCGGACGCGTTCACCTACTGGCGCTCCTGCGCCAAACCGTTCCAGGTGCTTCCGTTTCTCAGCTCCGGCGGCTTCGATGCGCTCGGCTGGGGTGAAGAGCAGCTCGCGGTGTCGTGCGCCTCTCACGGTGGGGAGCCGGAGCACGTGGCCATCGTCGAGGGAATGCTCCACGACCTTGGCCTCGAGGAAGGAGATCTCGCTTGCGGGCCCCACGATCCGTCGTCCCAGCGGGGTGCCAAGATCGTGCGCGAGTCGGGCGAGCGCCCGACGCGCCTCCACAACAATTGCTCCGGCAAGCACTCGGCGATGCTCGCGATGGCCCATCAAAAAGGTTGGTCGACGCGCGGCTACGAGGGGCCCGAACACAACGTGCAGCGCGCGATTCTGCACGAGATCTCGCTCTGGACTGGTGTTCCGTGCAACAAGATCACCCAGGCAGTGGATGGCTGCGGAGTCGTCGTCTTCGGAATGACCCTCGAGCGAATGGCGCGCGCGTACTCGCGTTTTGCCGTCGCCGCCGCGCGGGGCGAAGAATACCCGCGACGCGTGGTCAATGCCATGAGCAACCACCCGTTCCTCGTCGGCGGAACCGATCGCTTTGACTCTGCTCTGATCGCCGAGACGAACGGCCGGGTGGTGTCGAAGATCGGCGCGGAGGGTGTGCACTGCGCGCTCTTGCCGGAGCGCGGGATCGGGGTCGCGATCAAGGTCGAAGACGGAGCGCAGCGCGCGCAGGTGCCCGCGCTCCTTCGTTTGTTGCAGGAGATTGACGCGCTGCCTGATCCGTTGCCGCCCAAGCTCGCGGAGCTGACGCACAAGCCGGTTAAGAACACGCGCGGCGAGACCGTGGGCGAAGTCACGATGAGGGCCGACATCGCGTGAACCGATGACGGGCGCCAACGGCTGATGACAACCGGAGCGGAAGCCCCGACTAGCGTTGCTCCACTCGAGGCCGGTCTCAGAAAACTGGTAAGGATCGCGGGCGCGATCGCCGGTTCGCCGGAGGGCCAAATGCGAGCCGTAATGTCCGACGCCATAGACGAAGTCGATCCAGTCGCGGTTGAGGAGATAATTCTCCAGTCGTATCTCTTCGCCGGATTCCCGCGCGCTCTGAACGCGGCGCGGGCGTGGCGGATTGCATCGGAGCGACCGGCACCGGCCGCTGACCCGGAGGCCTCGGTGGAAGACCTCGCCGTCTGGAGAGCGCGGGGAGAAGAGACCTGCGCAATCGTCTACGGGGATCACTACGAAAA
>JAYWBE010000191.1:0-1813 GCA_043781715.1 Gemmatimonadaceae bacterium | reverse complement strand
CCTCGCGGCGGACCAACGCCTCTTCGCTCTCCAGGTAGCTGCGCGCGGAAAAACCGGAGGGCAGGGCGCCAAGCCGTCCGAGCAGCGCCAGCAGCTCGCGCTGCATGACAGGTGGGGAGTCCGGAATGCGCTCAGCCATTGTCGCGCCCACATCATCGCCCAGGGACTGCAGCAGATCGTAGAACTGGGCGCGGGTCTTTGCGTCGTCGAAGACGGCGGCGGCGGAGAGAAGCGTCGGCGCGGTCTCGATTCCAATGCGCTTCACGAACCGTGCGACCAGCGGCATGTCTACGCGCTGCTCCTGGAGCAGAGCTTCGAGGATGCGCTCCCCTTTGAGGAATTCCCAAACCGCTGCGCCTGCCTCTTCGTTGGGCGCGCGCTCGACCAGGTCCAGCAAGACCTCGGCGTGACCGGCTTTACAGAGGTCGGCCATCGCGGCGCGAACCTGCGGTCCCATGGCGCCCACTTCGATCGCGATTTGAACCATCCGCTCGGGCTCGATTTCCGTGGGGAGCGCGTCACCCGACGGTCTTTGGGAGCGACTTCTGGACCTGGACATGCTCTCGAGCGCCTGGCGATAAGCCTCGGGATTGGGATCGTCGAGGGTCCAGTCATCGACGAGGCGGCGCATCACGTCGCGAATCGTCGGGTCGGTCTTGGCGCGCGGCCCGCCGGACGATGGATGATGCGCGAGCTTCGAGAACATTCTCAGCATCGAGTGAGAGACTGTCTGCCCCTCGGCGGCGGCCGCGGCCTTTACGAGATCAATAACGGCCTCGACGGTGATCCCCTGCGAAGCGTCGAGGAGAAATCTCCGTCTCTGGGCTTTGTCGCCACCCATCTCGAGAAGCCGCTCGAGCGTCGATTCCTTGAGCGACCCGACCAGACGCGACACGCGCTTCTGCAATCCAGCCGCTTCGGCTCCCTCGGCGGTCTTGAGCTCCTCGCCGATCTGGAGCAGGTAGCCGACGATCACCTGGTCGTATGCCTCCTCTCGCTGGTGCTCGTCGATAGCGCGCGCGACGGTCGCCGGCTCGAGCGCGGTGCTATCGTCGGCCTCTTCGCGCGATGCGGCCGGATTGGAGGTGTCCGATACGAGCGCGGCACGGGCGAGTCCGATCCATAGTTGGGTCGCTCGGCCCGAGGCCATCTGATCTGCTCCGGGGGGCTTGCCGCCCGGTTCGTCTTCAATGAGCTGAAGGCGATCGTAGGTGAGCGGGAAGAATCGCACGTGCTGCCACAACTCTCCGACGCGCTCGATGTCGAGCCCTATGGGTTTCTCGGACCGAACCGGATCGATGGCGAGTGCCGCCAGCGCGTTCCCCAATTCATCGCGCCCGATTCCGCGCACGAACTTCACAGCGCCTACGTGGTGGTCGTGCAGGCGCTGAGCAAGCTCCTTGAGCACGGCGTTGAGCGGATCGGTAGCGACGCCTTCAATGATCAACTGTCGCCGCGCAACTCCGATCGAGAGCGAGTCCCGCTCGCCGACGAACAGCGTCCCCAGACGATTCGCCACGCCGTCGACCGCCCCGTGAAGCAGTGGGTGGCCTTGGGGGTAGATGGCGTGCTTGTTCAGCGTGATCGACAGCTCGACGAGAAAATCGGCGAGCTCGCGCGACAGAGTGGCGACCGCCGGCCGTGGAGCCGGGGCGGAAGGTGTGGCTGGAGCAGACGGCGGAGCTGCCTGTGACGGGTTCGTCATGGGTGAGGCGTACGCGCAAGCCTCAGGGGAGACCGGAAATTGGAATGTCGCAACAGTATTTCAATACTCAACATGGCCCCGGACGCCGCAATGTCGAAGTTGCGTCTC
>JAYWBE010000190.1:0-1823 GCA_043781715.1 Gemmatimonadaceae bacterium | reverse complement strand
GCGAACGGGTGAAGGCGACGCTGGCCATCACCAATGCCGATCGCGCTGTTGGCGCGACGCTCTCGGGCGAGATCGCTCGCCGATATGGCGATGCAGGTCTGCCTGAAGAAACCATCTCGCTGAAATTCACCGGGTCAGCGGGTCAAAGCTTCGGAGCATTCGCGGCGCGCGGGCTCTCGTTGGAGCTTGAGGGAGAGGCGAACGACTACGTCGGAAAGGGACTCTCCGGCGGACGCTTGATCGTGCGACATCCGCGGTCCGCGCAGTTCATCCCTGACCAGACGGTGCTGGTGGGCAACACAGTGCTCTACGGCGCGACGTCGGGCGAAGCGTACATCGCCGGAGTTGCGGGCGAGCGCTTCGGTGTGCGGAACAGCGGGGCGATCGCGGTAGTGGAAGGAGTCGGCGATCACGGCTGCGAGTACATGACAGGCGGCACGGTCGTCGTTCTTGGCCGCACCGGCCGGAACTTCGGTGCCGGAATGAGTGGTGGCATCGCGTTCGTGCTGGACGAGTTCAGCGAGCTGGAGCAGCAGTGCAACACGGGGATGGTCGAGCTTGCGCACGTGACGGACTCCAGCGAGCTCGCGCTTCTGCGGCGCCTGGTGGAGCAGCACGCGCGGTACACCGGCAGCGCGCGCGCGAAACGTGAGCTGGGACGATGGGAGCGGGCGCAGCGGCTCTTCGTCGCAGTCGTGCCAACCGAGTACCGAAAGGCGCTCGAGCGTCGAGCGGACGCAGACGCTGCCACCGCGATCTCTGCCGCGCGAGGCGGGATGGTAATCGGAGAGGCTCGTCATGGCTGATCCGAAAGGATTTCTCACGCTTCGCCGAGCGACAGCGGAGCGCCAGGCGGTAGAAGATCGTGTGCGCCACTGGGGCGAATTTTATCGCCCTGTTTCAGACGAGGCCGTGCGCACTCAGGCGGCGCGCTGCATGGACTGTGGAGTGCCGTTCTGTCAGGGAGATTCCGGTTGCCCCGTGCGGAATATCATCCCCGAATGGAACGGTCTCGTGCAGCGCGGTGAATGGCGTGAGGCGCTCGAGTCGCTCCATGCTACGAACAATTTCCCGGAGCTTACCGGCCGGCTGTGTCCCGCGCCCTGTGAGTCGGCGTGCGTGCTCGGTTTGGTGAATGAGCCTGTCGCCATCCGGCACATCGAGCAGACGATCGCGGATCGCGGCTTCGCGGAGGGCTGGGTGGTGCCGCGTCCGCCTCGGCGAGTGTCGGGGTTCAAGGTTGCGGTGATCGGGTCCGGGCCCGCCGGGCTTGCTGCCGCCCAGCAGCTCCGCCGAGCGGGGCACGCTGTTGTGGTGTTCGAGAAGGATGAGCGGGTGGGCGGACTGCTTCGTTACGGAATACCCGAGTTCAAGCTGGAGAAGTCGGTGCTCGATCTCCGGCTCACGCAGCTCGAGGCGGAGGGAGTGCGATTCCGCACCGGTATCGACGTTGGCGTGGACATCACCGCCGAAGAGTTACGCGCGGAGTTCGATGCTGTATGCGTCTCGACGGGAGCGGGCGCGGCGCGCGATCTCGACGTTCCCGGCCGCGATCTCGCGGGAGTTCACCTCGCAATGGATTTTCTGACGTCGCAGAACCGCAAGCTGTTTGGTGATCCACCTCACGGATCGGCGAGCGACGCGCGTGATCAGCGCGTCGTGATCATCGGCGGCGGTGACACCGGCTCCGATTGCGCTGGAACGTGCGTTCGTCAGGGAGCACGCAGTGTCAGGCAGTTCGAGCTCTTGCCGCAGCCGCCCGTTGGTCGCGCGGCGAGCACACCATGGCCGCTGTGGCCAATGCAGCTTCGCAGCTCACATGC
>JAYWBE010000189.1:0-1838 GCA_043781715.1 Gemmatimonadaceae bacterium | reverse complement strand
CCGTGGCAGGATTACATCGCTGTGGCGAGCAACGATCTTCTCCTTGCCGACGCGGTTGATAATGTGGCGCGCATGTACGTGGAGGCTGGCGACAGCGCATCCGTACCCACGATCTATGCGCCGATGCTCGCCAACCCGACCAAGTACGGGGAGATCTCCCTCGTTCACGCCGGGGTGATTGCGACCCGCAACGGACGTCAGGCCGACGCCATTAAGCTGTTCGATGCCGCGCTGGCGCAGAATCCCTATTCGCGCGATGCGATCAACAACTTGGCGGCGACGTACATCCAGAACGGCGAATTCCCGAAGGCATTTCCGCTGATCGATCGGTTAGTGGCGCTCGATCCGAGCAACCCCGACAACCCGCTGCTCTACGCCTTCGCGTACCGGGGTCTGTACAAGGGAACGAAGGACAAGAAGCTACAGAAGATCTACACCGACTCACTGGTGTACTTCAACGCCAAGTCGGAGAATTTGCCGGTGAAGTTGGCGGTGACAGAGTTCACGCGCCGGCCGGACCAGACGCTGCTGAGCGGAACGATCGAGAATCGCGGGACGACGCCCAAGACTTACACCGTGAACGTCGAGTTCCTCGACAAGAGCGGCACGGTGATTTCCACGGAGACGACGACGGTGGGACCGGTCGCGCCGAAAAAGTCAGGGACATTCAAGATCACGTCGGCGAAGGGCGGGGCGTTCGGGTACAGGTACAAACCGGTCACGTAAAGTTTCCTTAACTGCAACTGAAGACTCCCTGCCCCCGGCCGGTAAGTCTTCAGCTTGCAGTCGGGTTTCCTCAAGAGCTGCGCGGCAACACCAGAGGATCAGCCACTACGATAGCCGCCAGAATCCAGAACAGCTTCCCATCGAACCAGAAAAGCGCGACCTGCTCCAGCTCGCGGGCAAGATCGATCGCCTTCTCCTGCGGCATGAGCACCGCGACGCTGCGCTCGCAGTGCGCGCGATCGGGAGAACACGCGTCCACGTGCGCGAACTTGTATCCCTCCGCTGTAAGTCGCTCAACCAGCTCGCGCCGCCGTCTCTCGTTCTCCGCGGGTGAGAGATCCCGCCCACGGGGATCGAATGCAGTCAGTACCGCGAACGGCTGTCCGAACCCCGCCCCGGCCAAATCCGCGAGTGCGCGCTCTGATGGAATCTCACGCAGGTCGATTTCCACCACCGGCTTGGTGGAGAAAGCGAGAATCGTCTCCGGGTAGCGCGGCCAATCGGGATCCTGATGATCAGGCGTTGATCTCATGCCGGAGCGAGCTACAAGGTTCGCACCACGACCGCGCGATCTCGAAACCGCAATTGGTACGCTCCTTGACCTGTTTCCGCGCGTGAAGCCAAACCAGATCTGGCCGGACCTGCTCTACGCCGTCCGCCACGGCGAATCCGCGGGGAATGTCGCGCGCGATGCGGCGCTGGAGGCTGGCCATCCTACGATCAACCTCGACATCCGCGACGTCGATGTCCCGCTCTCTGAGCTCGGCCAGCGTCAGGCGATCGCGCTCGGAAACTGGTTCCGAACACTTCCGCCGGAAGATCGGCCCAACGTCGTCCTCACCTCCCCCTACCTCCGCGCCCGCCACACCGCCGGTCTCATCGTCAAGACCGCGGGCATCCACGAGGATGCCTACTCCCTCATGGTCGACGAGCGATTCCGCGAAAAGGAGTTTGGAATTCTCGACGGGCTCACCGCCATCGGAGTCAAGGACATCCACCCCGATCAGGCCGAGTTCCGCCGTCTTCTCGGCAAGTTCTACCACCGCCCGCCCGGAGGAGAAAGCTGGTGCGATGTCATTCTCCGGCTGCGCAGCGCGACCGAGATGATCGCG
>JAYWBE010000188.1:0-5892 GCA_043781715.1 Gemmatimonadaceae bacterium | reverse complement strand
ATCGCCGACGCGCGTGCATCGATGTCGCGGAGCCCGGCGAGGAACGCGGCCCGCTCATCGTCGCTCGCCCGCTCGGTCAGGATGAGATCGATGAACTCCGGTACCTTCACACTTGTCGCGCCCGGAGTGTCGGTCTCGGGAATGATCATCTCCGCGATGCTCGTGACCAGCGCCTGCTGATCGCGATTCAGCGTCCTGAACGGAACGTCGTCCAGGCGGAGATGGAGCTCCTCTCCCAACTTTATCGCGGCTTCGGCGCCGCGCGGGATGAAGGGCAACGCGAGGGCGGCGCCGAGGAACTGTACGACTTCACGTCTTCGCATGTCAGGACACCGGAGGAGGGACGATCCTGGAGCTGAAGTGGGCGAATCGAACGTAGGATGCAGACATTCAACCGTCAAGCGCGATCGACGTCCGTCGCCGACGGAGTGGACGCACCTAGTCCGGCAGGCCCGCCGTCTTCCCGGCTGTCAGAACTGGAACAATGTTGGCGTGCTGGAGATTTGCGGCAAACGCGATTTCGCGCTCAAACCTTTCCACTGATACGCCGGCGACAAAGTCGGGCGGAAGAACCTTGATCACGACCTGCCGCTGAAACCTCAACTCACATCCGAGAAATAGCCGGCTAAGGCCTCCTCCCGGGAGCTCCCGATCAACGGTATGCGTCCGGCCAAGAGTCTGTCGGAGCTGGGACTCTAGAGAATCGCTCAGATCCTGTTCCTTAACGCGAAAATACCAATTTAGGTCTCTCGGTCTAGGGACATCAATGACGAAAGTGCTACGATAGTGAGTGCGCCGCATGGGCGTCGCTGGGCAGCCTCCGCTACCTTTGGACGTATGGCGAGCAACAAACGAACAATTGCGATTCTCACCGGCGGCGGCGACGTCCCCGGTCTCAATCCGGCGATTAGGGCGATCACGATCCGCGCGCTGCGCGAAGGGTACCGCGTTGTCGGCATTCGGCGCGGTTGGGCGGGGCTCGTCGACTACAACCGGGACGACGGCGCCGACAACTCCGAAAACGTGCAAGAGCTCTCGGAGGCCGTCGTGAATCGCGCCGGCCGCAGCGGCGGCACTTTTCTTCACACCTCTCGAACGCGGCCAAGCCACCTGCCACGCGCGCGGGTGCCGGCGCATCTCACCGGCTACGACGAGCCGATCAACGACGTCACGAAGGACGTGCTCCGGAACCTCGAGCACATCGGAGTCGACGTACTGATCCCGATCGGAGGCGACGACACGCTCAGCTACGGTAAACGCCTGCACGACGAAGGGGTACACGTCGTCGCCATCCCGAAGACGATGGACAACGACGTGTACGGCAGCGATTACTGCATCGGCTTCAGTACCTGCGTCACGCGCACGATCGAGCTCACGCACCGGCTGCGCACCTCGGCCGGGTCCCACGAGCGCTTTCTCGTCATCGAGGTTTTCGGCAGATACGCCGGCTTCACGGCGCTCCTGCCGACGATGGCCGGTGCGGCCGACCGCTGCCTCATCCCCGAGTATCCGGTCGACGTCGAGCATCTCGCCGAGCTGATGACCTACGACCACAACAGGAATCCCAGCAAGTACTCGGTGGCGCTCGTATCGGAGGGAGCACACCTCAAGACGCAAGAAGGGATGAGCTTCGAGAGCGAAGAGAAGGACATGTTCGGACACCGCAAGCTCGGCGGTATCGGTGACAAGGTCGCGGCCGCGCTCAAGGAGTACTCACCCAAGTACAACAACGGCCGCCGGATCGACGTCGTCAACCAGCGGCTCGGCTATCTCGTTCGCTCGGGCGATCCGGATGCGCTTGACTCGATTGTGCCGATGGCGTTCGGCAATCTCGCGCTCGACCTGATCCTGAAGAAGCAGTTTGGCCGTCTGGTGAGTGTTCACAAAGGCTTCTACGACAGCGTTTCGATCACCAGCGTGACGTCGGAGAAGAAAATCGTCGACATCACGAAGTACTACAACACGGAGCGCTTGCGGCCGATCTACGAGTTCGACGGCGCACCGCTGTTCATCATGACGAGCGACTGATGACCGTGAAGCGAGGAGCTTGGGCCTCCTGCGATTCTACCAGTCAGTCGGGCGATAGTCCTTGAGGAACTTGCCCCAGACGTGAACGCCAGTGTTGAACCCGGAAATAATCGGGTCAACGATTCTTGCCGCGCCATCCACGATGTCTAACGGAGGATGGAAGCGATGCTCGGCGGTTTTACGCGCGGCGATCTCCTCCGGATCCTCATCCGTGATCCATCCCGTGTCGACGCTATTCATGTGGATCCCCTCGGCGACATAGTCAGCGGCCGAGGTTCGGGTCATCATGTTGAGCGCCGCCTTCGCCATGTTCGTGTGCGGATGTCGAATAGTCTTGTGCGGGCGATAGAATTGGCCCTCGACGGCAGACACGTTAACGATGTGCTTGTCGCGCTCAGGGGTTCGGAGCATCAATGGCTTGAGCCGCGCGTTGATGATGAACGGTGCGATTGCATTGACGAGGTGAACCTCGAGCAGCTCGACGGACGGGACTTCGGCCAGCAGCATCCGCCAGGAATTGCGTCCCCGGAGATCCAGCTGCTGCAGGTCCTGGTCGAGCAGCCCTTGGGGAAAGAGGCTGCTCTCTTTTTGGAGCTCCCGTGCAAGGAGCGGGACTTCCGACGCATCTCCGGAGAGTGAAGGTTCCGCGAAATCAGAAATGCGGCTGCCAAGTACGGCCGGAGCATCAATACTCCGATGGATCGCACGGATTGCCTGCGGGCCCTCGTACGCGCCGAGCAGACGTCGGACGTGCGCGTGCATGGAGCTCAGCGCCGCCGTTTCCATTTCCCTCATGTGCTCGTAAAAGTCGGCCGGGCGGCGGACAGTCTGACACGCGTTGTTGATGATGAAGTCGAGTCGTTGCTCCGTCGCCAGCACTCCCTTGCAAAAAGCTTCGACGCTCGGCGTGTGTCGCAGGTCGAGGCCGTGGATCTCGAGCCGGTCCGCCCACTCGCGGAAATCGGGCTCGCGAGCGTAGCGGGCCGCCGAGTCGCGGGGAAAGCGCGTAGTGACGATGAGACGCACGCCTGCGCGAAGGAGCTTAATCCCCGCCTGGTAGCCAATTTTCACGCGGCCACCGGTGAGCAGGGCGACGCGGCCACTCAAGTCCGCGACCTCCGTACGCTTCGCGAAATTCTCCTCGGCGCAGGTGATGCATAGGCAGTCGTAGAAATGGTGTACCGTCGAGAATTCCTTCTTGCAGACGTAACAAGTCCGAGGGTCTTCCGTTTCGGGAAGGGGCTCGTCGTTGCGGTGGAGATCGTACGACTTCGGGGGACAGAAGTTCGGCGATGTGATGAAGACTGGCTGGCGGCGCAACTTGCGAATGCCGGTTGCGGCGAGGAGACTCTCTTCGCGCTGCACCTTCTCCACTTTCCTCTTCCTTTTGACAACCTTGAGGAGTTGGCGGCGCTCGAGCGCGTCGGGGCGTGAGACGCGACCGGCGGCATTGAGCAGCCGGTTGCGATCAGCCTCGGGAATTTCTGCGAGCAGGGCACGATCAGCGACAATTGCCTCGAGCAGATTCGCGGCGGCCCGGAAGCGGTTCGCGAGCGAACCACTCTCTGATTCCATCAATGACGGTCGAGTGGATGCGGCAGTAGTGTGCATGCACTCAATTTACCCGATAGTGCCGCCAGCCAGATGCTTTGTTATGTCAGATGGGGAGCAGAACGGCCCATAGTGAAAAAGGCGGCAAAGTTCTCCAGCCTGCGTCACCTGCGCAATTGGCGGATCTCACTTCTGCGAAATCATCCTACCGAATGGACAACGCATGGCGGAACACATCCCGCGGGTCCCTCAGGTCAACGAGGCCATGTCGATCACGAACCGGTAGCGCACGTCGCTCTTCAGGATGCGCTCGTAGGCTTTGTTGATGGACGCGATGTCAATCAGCTCGATGTCGGATGTGATGCCGTGTTCCGCGCAGTAGTCCAGCATCTCCTGCGTTTCCGAAATGCCGCCGATCCCCGATCCCGCCAAGCTGCGTCGGCCGCCTATCAGGCTGAACACCGCCACTTCGGCGGGCGTGGGCGGTGCGCCGACGCAGATCATCACGCCATCGGTATCCAACAAATGGAGATAAAGGTTGTAATCGTGTTTTGCCGAAACAGTGTCGATGATGAAGTCGAAATATCCAGCCAGCTCCTTGAGCTGCGCGGCATTGCTCGTGAGCGCGAACTTGTGCGCACCCAGGCGTCGCGCATCCTTTTCTTTGCTGGGCGACGTGCTCAACATCGTTACCTCGGCACCGAATGAAGCTGCGAGCTTCACCGCCATGTGGCCGAGACCACCGAGTCCTATCACGCCAAGCTTGTCGCCTTTGCCGACTTTCCAATGGCGAAGCGGCGAATAAGTGGTGATGCCGGCGCAGAGAAGGGGCGCCACTCCGGCGAGCGGCAGCTTGTCGGAAACGCGCAGAACGTAATTCTCGTCCACGACGATCTGCTTTGAATAGCCGCCCTGCGTGACGTCGCCGTTCTTGTCACGGGCGCTATACGTGCCCACCATGCCCACCTTGCAGTACTGCTCGAGACCCTTCCTGCAGTTGACGCACTCGCGACACGAATCGACCATGACTCCGACGCCGGCGAGTTCACCGCGCCGGAATTTCGTGACCTTGTCGCCAACCGCGGTTACTCTGCCCACGATCTCGTGGCCCGGAACGATGGGATAAATCGTCTGCTTCCACTCGTTGCGTACCATGTGCAGGTCGGAGTGGCACACGCCACAGTAGAGAATCTCGAGCTGCACGTCGTGCGGTCGCACCTCCCTGCGGTCGATCTGGAAAGGAGCGAGAGGCGTGTCCGGGCCCTGGGCCGCGTACGCTTTGGTCACTGACATTTTGGTCGGAGTTGAAAGAGCGATTTCTGGCTGTCGAGACGAGGCGATGTCACCTGTTCCATTCTCTACCAGCACCGTCGGCCACAACGCTGACGCGACTACGGCCGAAGTTTCGTCGCGAGGAATTCTGGTGCGTCGAAGGCTACGCACGACCGCGCACGCGCGCAATCAGCGGACCACGGCTCGATTGCTGGTCCGGTTCGAGAAACCGGAGGCGCCCTGCCCTCGTAGGCCTAAGGAGCCTCCGAAACCGTACGACCGACAAGACCTGCTTGACGCCGCAATGCGTGGGTGTACGATACCCGCAAGTACTTAGTTATTCGCTTCTAAGAAAACGCGGGGAGCTTCGACCCGGCGCCGTGGTTCTCGAGAAGGGAGGGACACGATACCATGCTCTGCATTCTCTATGTGATCGCCATTGGCACGCTTCTCGGCGTTGCCGGGGTGCTCCTCGAGCGCGCGCTACCAGCGACGTTTCCGCGTCGCTGGGTGTGGTGTGTCGTCATCCCCATCTCCCTTTTCATTCCGGGGTTCTACCGGACGCACCACATGTGGTCCGTCGGCGAGGGATTCGCGCGACAGACGGTGCAGCCACCTCTCAGTCATGCGTTCGGAACCGCCTCGCTCGCTGCACTAGACCCCGCTTGGTGGGCTCACATCGAATCGTACGACAAGGCCATCAATCGGGTGTGGCTTACCGTGTCCGCGCTGCTGGTCTTGTGGGGCCTGGCCAATGTGGCGCGCGTGTTATACGTGATACACGCATCACGCAGACGGCGAGGCGACCTGGGTACGCCTGCAATCCTCGACGGCGTTCCGGTGGTCGTGACCGACTCGATGGGGCCTGCCACGGTCGGGCTGTGGCGCTCCCGCGTGTTGGTCCCGCGGTGGGTGCTCGCGCTTCCAGGAATGCAGCGGCAATATATCCTGCGACACGAGGATGAGCATCGGAGGGCACACGACGCCGGCCTTCTTTTCGTAGCGTCGCTCACGCTGATCCTGGTGCCGTGGAATCTCGCG
>JAYWBE010000187.1:0-1853 GCA_043781715.1 Gemmatimonadaceae bacterium | reverse complement strand
CGGCGGCGGCGGGAGGGAGCATGCTCTCGCCTGGAAGCTGTGCCGCGATGATCCCGGTCTCGAACTGATTGCCGCTCCCGGAAATCCGGGAATCGCTTTGCTCGCGCGATGCGTGCCTATCGGTGTCGACAAGCTCAAGGACCTGGCTCATCTCGCGGAAGAAGAGCGGGTCGACATGACGATCGTCGGACCGGAAGCTCCACTTGAAGCAGGAATAGCGAATCTCTTTCACACGCGTGGCCTTCCGATCTTTGGTCCGACGCGGGAGGCGGCGCGCCTCGAGACGTCGAAGAGATTCGCGAAGGAGCTGATGGTTCGCGCCGGAATCCCCACCGCGCGGGCAGTGCAGCATACTGACGCCAAGGAAGCGAAGGCGGCACTCGCTGACTTCACGTCGCCGGTCGTGATAAAGGCGTCGGGCCTTGCGGGTGGAAAGGGCGTGATCGTGGCGCAGAGCGCGGTTGAAGCGGAGCGCGCGATAGACGCGATGCTGAGCGACCGAGTGTTCGGCGCGGCGGGACGGGAGATACTCATCGAAGAGTTCATGGATGGCGAAGAGGTTTCGCTTTTCGCCATCACGGACGGACACCAGGCTCTGCCGTTGTTGGCGGCGCAGGATCACAAGCGACTGCTCGAGGGCGATTTCGGACCCAATACCGGCGGAATGGGCGCGTATGCTCCGACCTCGCTCGCCACGCCGGAGCTCATCGCGCGCGGGATGTCGGAGATAATCAGGCCGACTCTCGCCGCGATGCGGGAGGCGGGCTCCCCATTCACAGGGCTCTTGTACGCCGGACTCATGGTCACTAGCGACGGACCCAAGGTCGTGGAATTCAATTGCCGGTTCGGCGATCCGGAGACGCAGGCTCTCATGCCGCTCATGGATTCGTCGCTGCTCGAATTGATCGCGGCGGTCGCCGGGGGCGGGTCTTTGAGCCGCGCGAAGAATCCAGATTGGAAACCGCTCTCAGCGGTTACGACCGTAGTGGCTGCGGCGGGCTACCCCGACAAAGCCCGGACCGGCGATATCATCGAGCTCCCGCCGCGCGAAGAGGGCGTTGAGGTATTCCACGCGGGCACGGCGCGGGACCCGACGACGAACGAGCTCGTCACAGCGGGCGGCCGTGTGCTCGCAGTGACCGCGGTCGCCTCGAGTCTGATCGAGGCCGCCGAGCTCTCGCGGTCCCACGCCGAGCAGGTATCGTTCAAGGGAAAGCAGCTCCGACGCGACATCGGGTGGCGGGAGGTGACGCGCGGTGCCCGAATTACCTGAGACTGAGACGATCGCACGGGATCTCGATGGCGCGATCAGCGGGCGTAAGATAAAAAAGGTTTCCGTTCGCAAAGCCGATGTGCTGCGCGAAGTGAGTGCGCGCTCGATCGCGAAGCGACTGCGCGACGCCACGATCCTTCGCAGCTGGCGCCGCGCCAAGCTCGTGGTGATCGATCTCGACACTGGCGACCGAATCGTGGTGCAGCCGCGCTTCACGGGCGCCCTACTGATCGACGACGGCACTTTCACGGGATCCGAGCTCGACTATTCGACACTGCGGCTCGACCTCGACGACGGCAGAGCTCTGCACTACGCCGACGTCCGGCGACTAGGAACAGTTGCGCTGATGGATGCCGATCGTTTCGAAGAGTACTCGGGCAAACTCGGCATCGAGCCACTTGACCGTGCATTTACGGCCGACCATCTATCGACAGTTCTTCGGGCGGCCCGTCAGCCCGTCAAGAAAGTCTTAATGGAGCAGCGAAAAATCGCAGGCATCGGCAACATCTACGCGAATGAGGCGCTCTGGAGAGCGCGCATCGACCCATCCCGCCCGGGGGCGGCAGTGACTTTCGAGCAG
>JAYWBE010000186.1:0-1855 GCA_043781715.1 Gemmatimonadaceae bacterium | reverse complement strand
TGAAAAAAACTGACCCTCGGGTCGAGCCTTTTTTCATCGGAGCGCGGCGCGGGATCGAGCGCGACGTGCTCCCGCAGGTTGGATGGGCGTTCGATTTGCTCGATCTGCACCCGCTCTATCGAGCCCGCCCATGGGAGAACTGGAAGACGATCCGGGGCGCAATAAGCGCGTGGCGGATGATCGCCGGCGAGGTGCGCAGTGAGCCACCAGCCTGCGTTGTCGCAACCGGCGGATATGCGTCGGGCCTGGCGCTGGCTTACGCCACCGCCCACAAAATTCCGTTCGTGCTTCAGGAGCAGAATACGTTTCCGGGGATCACGACCCGCTTCTTCAGCCGCTTCGCCGCGCAGGTGCATCTGGGATTTCCGGAGGCGCGACGGCATATCTCTCCGTCGAAGACGACCCAGGTGTTCGACTCCGGAAATCCGATCGAGCCTCCGCCCGCCGACGCATTCGAAAAGGCGCCGGCACGGGCCAAATGGGGATTCCCCTCGTCAGGCGGAAGCGTGTTGCTGGTTTATGGTGGAAGTCAGGGATCAAAGGCGATAAATGATGTGGTTGCCGCGTGGGTCGACCACGGCCTGCCGCCGGATCTGTTCGTGATCTGGGCGACGGGCAAGGCGAACTATGACGTGCTCGCGCGCTACGACAGCGCGCGCGTCAAGGTCAGAGCCTACATCGCGCCCATCTCGGAAGCCTATCGCGCCGCGGATTTCGCGCTTACGCGCGCGGGCGCGATGGCGACGGCGGAGCTATGCGCCTGGGGAATTCCAGCAATTGTGGTCCCTCTGCCCACCGCCGCGGCAGACCATCAGACCGCCAACGCCAAAGCCTTGGCCGCCTCCGGCGCGGCCGAGATGATCCGGCAGTCGGACCTGAACACCGATTCCCTCTCCAGCGCCGTCGAATCCATGTTGTCGAATCCCGCGACGCTTGCGACGATGCGGGCCAAGGCTCTCGATCGCGCCAGGCCTACCGCGGCCGCCGACATCGCCCAGCACATACTTCGTCTCGTCGAGAGCGAGAAGAAGCGGCGCTGACGCAAGTCGGATTGCCGCTCAACATCGCTGATGACTTCAACGGATAGCTCCGACAAGCGCCCGGTTCACTTCGTCGGGATCGCCGGCGCCGGAATGCGCGCGCTCGCCGAGCTGCTCGCTCGCCGCGGAGTTCCGGTGACGGGCTGCGACGCGAATCCGGGCGCAACAGACGATCTGGAAGCACTCGGAATCAGCGTCGCCAAGGGACATAGCCCCGACCACGTCGAGGGTGCGCGCGAGCTGGTCGTCACGTCGGCGATGCCCAGGACCCATCCCGAGCTCGCTCGCGCGCGGGATCTCGGAATTCCGATCACCAGGCGAGCAGAGGCGCTTGGACTGGCCGTTACGGGCGGACGAGTTGTCGGAATCGCCGGCACTCACGGCAAGACGACGACGACCGTGATGACGACCGCCGCGCTCGCGGCCGCCGGTCTCACGCCGACCGGAATTGCGGGTGGACGCGTCGCCGAGTGGAAGGGAAACCTTCACTACGAGTCGGACGAGCTGTTCGTCGTCGAAGCAGACGAATACGATCGATCCTTTCTCTCGCTGTCCCCGACCGTCGCCGTGGTGACGAACGTGGAGGCCGATCACCTCGACATCTACCGCGACCTCGAGGATATCAGGACGACGTTCTCGCGCTTCGTGCGTGACGCAGCCGCAATAGTCCTTTGCGACGATGACGCGGGGGCGAGGTCGCTGGATCTTCCGTCCAGCGCGGAAGTCATTCGCTACGGTCTCAAATCCCGCGACGCGCGCCTCGTCGCGAGCGATGTCCGGTCCGACGGCCATTCGACGACTTTCTCTGTCAGCTA
>JAYWBE010000185.1:0-5917 GCA_043781715.1 Gemmatimonadaceae bacterium | reverse complement strand
CGCGCCGCGACTTCCGAGAGCGGAACGCGCGCCTCGCGCGCACGATTGGACAGAGTATCGACGGAGCTATCACCGATACCGCGCTTGGGCACGGCGATGGCGCGGCGGAACGCTTCCTCGTCGGAAGGATTCGCGATGAGCTTGAGGTACGCCATCAGATCGCGAATCTCGCGGCGATCGTAGAAGCGAACGGATCCGACCAGGCGGTATGGAATTGCCTCACGCCTCAGCGCGTCTTCCAGCGCCCGGCTCTGCGCGTTCGTCCGGTACAGCACCGCGAACTCGTTGAGGCCGCGATCCTCCCGATTCCGGCGCGCCTTGATCTCTTCGAGGATGAAGTCCGCCTCGTCCCGCTCGTCGAGGGCCGCGAGGAGCGTTACCGGTTCACCGGCCGCGCGGGTCGCGCGAAGCGTCTTCCCCTTTCTGCCGATATTCTGGGTGATCGCGGCGTTGGCGACGTGGAGGATATCCGGCGTCGAGCGGTAGTTGTCCTCGAGACGGACGAGTCTCGCCGCGGTGAATTCCTTCTCGAAGTCGAGAATGTTGCGGATGTCGGCGCCGCGCCAGCCGTAGATCGATTGATCGTCGTCGCCAACTACGACAACGTTTCCGTGCGCGCTACCGAGCAGCTTGATGAACTGGAACTGCGCGCGGTTGGTGTCCTGATACTCGTCGACCAGTATGAACTGGAACCGGTCGCGATAGCGGGCGAGCGTCGTCTCGTCCTTGCGGAATATCTCGACCGGCAGAACGAGGAGGTCGTCGAAGGTCACTGCGTTCGCCGCGCGCAGCGTCGGTTCCAGTTGCCTGTAAATCTTCGCGGCCGTCCGCGAAACCGGATCCATCGCGAGCGACTCGTATTCGGCCGGAGGGACGAGCGCGTTCTTCGCGTCAGAGATGAGCGAGGCGATCACCTTCGGGCTGTACTGCTTCTGCGGCACTCCCTCACGCTCCATGATTCTCTTGACGACGCCCAGCGAGTCGTCCTCGTCGTAGATCGTAAAGCTCGATGTCCGCCCCACGTGGTGAGCGGAGCTGCGAAGGATCCGCGCCCCAATGGCGTGAAAGGTTCCGCTCCACATTCCCCTGGGCTCTTCGCCCAGGAGGCGCGCGATTCGATCGCGCATCTCACCGGCAGCCTTGTTCGTGAAGGTGACGGAGAGGATGCGCGACGGATCGACTCCGTGATGCTCGATCAGGCGCGCGATGCGGGTGGTGAGCACGCGCGTTTTCCCCGAGCCGGCACCGGCAAGCACAAGCATCGGGCCCTCGAAATGAAGCACCGCCTCGCGCTGCGCCGGATTCAGGCCGGCAAGCGGTTCGGTTCGCTCGACTATAGCGGCGTTCGTTGATTCGGACATCATCTGAAGATAACGCGCTCAGCCGAGAACCATGTCGAACGTCGCGCCACGCTCGGATGGAACGAGCAGCAGCTCTCCCCCGTGGCTATCGCGCACAATGCGCCGCGCGAGCGAGAGGCCGATCCCCCACCCTTTCTCCTTGGTCGAGAAGCCCGGATCGAAGATCTGATTACGGATCTCGCGAGGAACGCCGGGGCCGTCGTCCGACACACGGACCCGCACGCGACCTTCCGGCAGCGACTCGGCCGAGATTTCCACCTTGCCATCCCTCCCGGCCAGCGCATCGATCGCATTCTTCGTCAACGACTCGAGCGCCCATTCGAGCAGCACCGGATCTCCCTGAACGACGAGATCGCCGTGGTGGGAGGACGAGACGGTCACTCGCTGGGCGAGGGTGGGAACGCGCGCCCTGAAGTAGGCCGCCACACGATCGACGAGAATGCCGAGGTCGACGGCCTCTTGCCTGGGAGGCCGGCCGATGCGCTCGAATCGGTGCGCGACGCGCTTCAGTCGCTCCAGATCCGCCTCCATGTGATCCAGCGCCGCGACCGTCGTCGCCTCCGGCTCGGTCTCGCGCAGCAGCTCGATCCAGCCGCTGATGCTGGAGAGGGGTGTACCGAGCTGGTGCGCGGATTCGCGCGCCATGCCCGCCCAGATTTGCTCGCGATCGGCGCGGCCGCGCGTGCGGAGCGCGTACGCGCCCGCGAGAAGCACCATCCCGATGAGAATGGACTGCAGAACCGGAATGAGAATCAGGCCCCGAACGAGCGCGGTGTTACCGAAGTGAACCGTCCCTACGCCGCGCTCGACCATCGGCACGTTTTGCTGGTCGAGCTCCAGGATGTAGCTTCGTATCTCCTTCGAGCCGAGCGACGACGAGAAGGGAAGGTTGGCGGTGTCGGTCGGATTTCCCTGCTCGTCGGTGAGAATCATCGGAACTCCCGACTCCCGAATGTAGCGCGAGAGATCGAGCAGCGCGGCGGTGGCGCCGTCAGGATTGGGATCGCTGAGTCCGTTGTATACGCGCGCGTACATCAGTCCGACGCGAGACGCTTCCTGCCTCAGCTCTCTCACGACACTGCGCGTGTAGATGACGTACCACACCAGAAGTGCGAGCACGCCGATGGTGACGAGCGTTACCGGAGCGAGCCGGCGCATCGCTCAGGCCAGGCGCTCTGCGCCGAGATAGGTGGCGAGCGCAGCGGGGACGCGCACGCTGCCATCCTCCTGCTGATGATGCTCCAGAATCGATGCGATGACGCGAGGAAAGGCGAGCCCGGAGCCATTGAGCGTGTGGACGAACCGGGGCTTTCCACCGTCGGCGGGCTTGTAGCGGATGTTGGCGCGCCGCGCCTGAAAGTCGCCGAAGTTGCTGCAGGACGACACCTCGAGCCATTTGCCGACTCCGGGCGCAAATGTCTCGAGGTCGTAGGTGTGGGCGCTGGCAAATCCGGTGTCGCCGGACGCGAGCCGAACGACTCGATACGGAAGCTCGAGCAGCTCCAGAATCTTCTCGGCGTGCCCGGTGAGGATCTCGAGCTGCTCGCCGGAGGTTTCGGGCGTGACGAAGCGCACGAGCTCGACTTTATCGAACTCGTGCACGCGAAGAAGCCCGCGCGTGTCCTTCCCCGCCGCTCCTGCCTCGCGTCTGAAGCAGGGAGAATAGGCCGTAAGGGATTTTGGCAGGTCCGACTCCGGCAGAATCTCGTCGCGATAGAGATTCGTGAGCGGCACCTCCGCCGTGGGAATCAGAAACGCGTCCTCGCCCTTCAGCACGTACATGTCTTCCTCGAACTTGGGGAGCTGCGCCGTGCCGATCATGCTCGCGCGATTGACGACGACCGGAACCCAGGTCTCTTCGTAGCCGTGCTGCCCGGTGTGAACGTCGAGCATGAGGTTCATGAGCGAGCGCACAAGACGCGCTCCCATTCCGCGAAACACGATGAAGCCCGAGCCGCTGATCTTGGCGCCGCGCTCGAAGTCGATGATCCCGAGCCTGGCGCCGACCTCCCAGTGCGGCTGGACGCGCGCTCCTTCCCGCGGCGTGCCCCAGCTCCTCACGGCGCAGTTGTTCTCTTCCCCGCCCGGCGGAACCTCGTCGAGAGTAATGTTGGGGAGCTCGAGCAGAAGCGCCGACAGCTCGCCCTCGGTCTCCGCCAGCTCGCGATCGAGCCGCCCGATTTCGTCGCCAAGCGCGCGCGATTGCTGCTGGAGATCATCCGCTGATTCGCCGGCGCGCTTTCGCTGGCCCACCTGCTGGGAGACAGCGTTGCGCGCGGCCTTTCGCTCCTCAACGGCCTGAATGGTCTCGCGCCGCGATTTGTCGAGGGCGATCGCGCGCTCGATGGTCGGCGAGAGCGCATCGAGAGCTCCACGCCGGCGCATGCCGGCGCGAAGTGCGTCGATGTGCTCGCGCACCATCCTCAGGTCATGCACGAATCAGCTCGTGGGAATTCCAGCCACGAATGAACGGAACCCGCAATTGGGATCGAGCCCCAACCGGAGAAAGAGCGTTCTGGACGCGAGATTGATGCTGTCGACCGCGATCTTCGCGTAGATATTCGGATTGATGGCAAACTGGCACAGATCGCCGGAGCTGTTGTGGGCCGCCTGCACCATCACTACCTCGCCCGGCGCCATGACGAGCGACGAATCCGCCTCGTAGCCGCTCTTCGGAGCCTCGAGTGCAGTGGCGAAAGTGCCCGGCACCTTGAGCAGGCCAACCGGACGCGAGCCGCCCGGCGCGATCACCACGAGCTTGACTGGAGAGATGATGGCGTTGCCTGCGGCGTCGATGTCGAACGCGACATCGAACGACGCGAAACCGTCAACACGGACCGGCTGTCGGGAAAGGATGGAGACGCCGCTCGGGTATGTTGGAGGCGTACCCGACAGCGCAAAGACGGACAGCGAATCGACGGATGTGGGAAGGTTTGCCCGGAGGCTCGTGGGATCGCCGCAAGCGTTCAGACCGACCACGACAAACATCGCCGCGAGTAGTGAGAGACGAGCTTTCATTCGGTAGATGAGACAGATGAGAGACTGGAGGGGTTGCTTCACGATAATACCCCGTAACTTATGACAGTTCAAGCGATTGCCGCGCTTGACTTCACTCTTTCCGCTTCCTAGCTTCGCAACTTCCTCACCCATCAATGCCCAACATCAGAGATTTCACGAGCGCGCTTCGCCAGCGCCCCGGAGTTGATGCCGTTCTCGTCTTGGGAAAAGACGGCCTGCTGATCGAAGGATTTGCCGCGCCTGGATTGAACAACGAGGACCTCGCGGCCCGCGTTCCGGCTCTCGTTTCGGAAGCGGAGAGCCTCGGCCTCGCGACAATCCAGGGACCGATGAACACCGCCATACTAGAGCACCAGAAGGGTTACGCAATCATTGCCGCTCTTGCTGACGATACGCTCCTGCTCGTTCTCCTCCGTCAGTCCGCCGACCTGGGCGGGCTTCTCTTCGACGTACGCCGCTACCGCGGCAACATCGCATCCCTGATCTGACCGTGACCGACACTGCAACCCGTCTCCGTCACGTGCTGGTCGCCGACGATGAGCCCCACATCGGGCGAATCATCAAGATGAAGCTCGAGCAGGGCCCCTTCAAAGTCAGCCTCGCCTATGACGGAGAGGAGGCGCTCGAGGTCATCAACAACGACGGGCACATAGATCTCGCTCTGCTCGACCTCATGATGCCGAAGCTGAGCGGTCTCGATGTGCTACGAAAGGTCCGCGAACAGGAAAGATTCAAATCGCTCCCCTGCATCATTCTCACCGCCGGTGGCGAAGCAAAGCACGAGCGCGATGCGCTGGCGCTGGGAGCGACGCAGTTTCTGACCAAGCCGTTCAGTCCAAAGAAACTCTACGCGCTCGTCGCGCGTCTCACGGGAGCGCCTGACGAAGCGGGAATGAGCGGCGAGTGAGCCGCTGGGCTGTCGTTCTCGCCGGCGGAGTCGGTTCGCGATTCTGGCCGCTCAGCACACCCGAGCGTCCGAAGCAGCTGCTGCCTCTGGTGACGGACAAACCACTACTCGTGGACGCAGTCAACCGGCTGGGGCCGATCGCGGACCCCGCGCACACGCTGGTACTCACCAACGAGAGCCTCGTGAAGCCGATCCGGAAGCTGCTTCCAGCGATGCCGAGAGAGAACATTATCGCCGAGGGGCGGCCGGCGGGAACGGCGGCTGCGTTGACGTGGGCTGCGCTCACCATCGAGCGTCGCGACGACAGGGAAGCGACGATGATCTCGGTTCACGCCGACTGGTTCATCGGCGACGACGCGCAATTTCGGGAAGTTCTTCTCGAAGCCGAGGAGATCGCGCAAAAGACGCACACGCTCGTTACGGTCGGCATCGTCCCAACACGCGCTGATCAGGGCTTCGGCTACATCCAGGCCGTCAGTCCGGGCAAAAAGGGGGGATCACCCGTCAAGCGCTTCGTCGAAAAACCGGATCGGGCACGCGCCGAGAAGATGCGCTCGGATGGTTATCTCTGGAATTCGGGAATCTTCGTCTGGTGCGTCGGCGATTTTCTGGCGCAGGTTAAGCAGCACAC
>JAYWBE010000184.1:0-1861 GCA_043781715.1 Gemmatimonadaceae bacterium | reverse complement strand
GTGCTCGCCGTCTTCCTCTTTCTCCAGCGTTACTACATCCAGGGCGTAATGGCCGGGAGCGTTAAAGGATGATTCGTGGTTCGACGACGTTACTGATTAGCGGCATCTTCGCGCTGCAGGCGCAAGCACAAACGCCTGCGCCGACATCTCCACCATCGAATCCGCCCGCACCTACGCCAATTCCGGCGGTAGCGGCGCCCGCACCGGCGGCGCAAACGAGCGTACCTACTATAGTATTGGATTCGTTCGACTCCGTGACCCAATGGACGGCGACTCCAGCGGATGGCGTCGAGATCTCCGTCCATCCGGAATCGAACGGTGCGCACGGGAAGGCGATGCGCGTGGATTTCGACTTCCACGGGCATGGCGGCTACGGCGTGATCCATCGCGCGTTCAATCTGGCGCTCCCGCCCAACTACGCGTTCTCGTTCGCCATCAAGGGCGACGCGCCGACGAACACGCTCGAGTTCAAGCTCGTCGACTCGACCGGCGCGAACGTCTGGTGGTCAAACAATCCGAATTTTGTTTTCCCCAAAGACTGGACGACGATCACACGGAAGAAGCGGCAGATCTCCTTTGCCTGGGGTCCGACCAACGACAAGGATCTGAAACTCTTCGCCGCGATAGAGCTGGCGATCACCGCCGGCTCGGGTGGGAAGGGAAGCATCTGGCTCGATGACCTCGTTGTCACGCCGATCGAGCCCGATACGCGCTTCTATCCCGCTCCTTTCATGTCCGCATCATCGCAGGCGCAGGGTTACGACGTGTATCGCGCGACTGACGCCGATCTGACGACCGCCTGGCGAAGCGCGCCTCTGCGAGTGAGCCTAACGCCAGCCGGCACCGCCGCAACGGTGCCAGGGTCGGTGCCACCTGGCGCCGAGACAATTGACATCGATTTCCAAAGGCGACGGGAATTCGGCGGGCTCGTCATCGGTTGGGAGCCGGGACGCCGCGCCAACTCCTATGAGGTGCAAGGCTCAGCCGACAAACAGAGTTGGCGGACTCTCTACGCCGTCAACAGAAGCTCCGCCACACCAATCGTTCCGCCCGCGACCTCTACAAAAGCGGCGATTGCAGCATCCCCACTCTTTCGCGATTACCTGTACATGCCTGAGAGCGATGCGCGCTACCTGCGCATCGTACTCAAGTCGCCGGAGAACAAGGCCGGCTATGGAATCCGCGACATCAGCGTCAAACCGTTCGACTGGGCCAGCACCGAGAACGATCTCTTTTTGGCGCTGGCGAAGGACGCGCTCCGCGGCAGCTACCCGCGATATCTCTCCAGCGAGCAATCATACTGGACGGTGATCGGCGTCGATCGCGACAGCGCCGAGGCGCTGATCAATGAGGAGGGGATGATCGAGGTGGGGCGTGGACAGTTCTCGATCGAGCCATTTCTCTACACCGACGGCAAGCTCGTCACCTGGAACGACGTGAACACATCCGTCGCGTCGAATGCGGAAGCGCTGCCGCTGCCGCAGGTAGTGTGGAGCATGAAGGATCTCGATCTCACGATCAGCGCGTTCGCCGCGGGTCCGGTCGATTCATCGGTGCTGTACGCGCGCTATCGCGTCACCAACAATTCCCGCACTTATAAGAAGCTGACACTCTTCCTCGCGCTCAGGCCGCTGCAGGTGAATCCGCCCTGGCAGTTCCTGAATCTCCCGGGCGGAGTCGCGCGCGTCGACTCGATATCGTTCCAGGGCTCGAGTGCGCGGGTCACCGGCAACAAGTTCGTTCGCTCGCTCGCGTCAGTGAGCGGTTTCGGTGCGGTGACTTTCGCCGACGGGAACATTGTTGACTGGCTGCGGCTGGGGAAGGTACCAGCTCCGCTCTCAGTCACTGATCCTACCGGCCA
>JAYWBE010000183.1:0-1878 GCA_043781715.1 Gemmatimonadaceae bacterium | reverse complement strand
CTCATCAATCGCGATCTGCTGATTGCGCTTGAGCGCCTCCTTGTAGCGCCGTATCTGCGCGATCACCGTATCGCTCAACCCCAGTCGCTTGTTACGATGCTCCTGCACATATTCGACCTCGACATCGTCTCCTTCCGGAATGTCGAGAGTGCGCACTGCTTCGAGGAGACTGAGCGGGACTATGGGATTTACAGTGCCGGGCATTTAGTTGATTGGTGGAGAGCGCAAGCTAACCGTCGCTCGAATCGCCTTCAAGCAGGAGACCGTGAAGTCGCCGCTGGCTGGAAATCAAGTACGGGGTCCGCACAGCTGACCGAGGTGCTTGCTCGCGCTGGTATTGGCGCCGTGCTCTCGATATTCGTGGCGCTCGCGGCGCGTCGTGCGCGCACGCTTGCGACGAGCGGAGTGATCGCTGCCGCAGTGGTGGGGACGATCTCGCTGGCCGCCGGATGGAGCTGGGGCGCGCTCCTACTCTCGATGTTCGTCTCGGCGAGCGCTCTGTCGAGGTTGGGTGAGCGGCAAAAAACCGAGCGCGTGGGCTCGGTCCTTGAGAAAGGCGGCGAGCGAGACGCCGGTCAAGTGTTCGCCAACGGCGGCGTGTACGCCGTGGCGGCGCTCGGATCTCTCCTCGCTCCCTCACCCATCTGGTATGCGATTGGAGCAGGCGCGCTCGCCGCGTCTGCCGCGGACACCTGGGCAACCGAAGTCGGAACCCTCGCGGGGGGCGATCCAATATCGATAGTCTCGGGTAGGAGAGTCGCACCCGGGACCTCGGGCGGCATCTCGCTGCTCGGCACGGCAGTGGGAGTGGGCGGCGCGCTGTTTATGGGCACCGCGGCAGCGCTGACCAGCTGGCCTGTTCCATTCGCCGCCGTTGCGCTCGGTGGAGTAGCCGGCGCTCTGGCAGACTCCCTGCTAGGTGCCACGGTGCAGGCCCGGCGCTGGTGCGACCTGTGCGCGAAGTCCACAGAGCGGCTGGTTCACAGTTGCGGCACACCGACCAGTCATGCTGGCGGCCTCGTAGGATTCGACAACGATGCGGTCAATGCGGTCTGCTCCGGTGTGGGCGCCCTTGTAGCTTTACTTCTGTCTTGAGCAGCGCGAGTGCTCGCGCGGTGGATTGATGAAATCGAACGCTGGAATGGCTACCGACGACGGAGCGCGGGTGCTGCTCGTGAGCACCAATCGCGAGCGGCAGCCGTACCCCGTCGTGCCCAACGGAATGGCGTGTGTCGCCTCCGCGCTCGACGCGGCCGGGCATCGCGTGCGATTCCTCGACCTCTGCTTCGCGAAGGACCCGGTCGCGAGCGCGAGCGCCGCGGCGCGCGCGTTCCGGCCGGACATCATCGGCGTCTCCGTTCGCAACATCGACAACAGCGATGCGATCGCTCTTCGACATTACACTCCGGAAGCGCGCGACGTCCTGCACGCGCTCCGCGAGGCCGCGCCCGCGGCGAAAGTCATCGCGGGCGGCGCCGCATTTGGAGTAGCGCCCGAAGCGCTGTTTCGGGATCTCGCCGTCGACTATGCCGTCGCCGGCGACGGTGAGAGGGCAAGCGTTGCGCTGGTCGATGCTCTGTGCTCCGGCGCGCCGGTCGAGAATCTCCCTGGACTCGTCCGCGACCGGAACGGCACGGTAGTGTTCACTCCTCCGGGCGAAGACGCCGATCTCGATTCACTTCCGCGGCCCGCGCTCCACCGCTGGATAGATCTCGCGCGCTACCAGCGCCACGGCGCGACCGTTCCGATCCAGACTAAGCGCGGCTGCGTATACAAGTGCGTGTATTGCACCTACCGGAATGTCGAGGGCTGGGGGTACCGCACGCGGCTTCCGGAGCTCGTTGCGGACGAGATCGAAGAGCTGAAAGCGAAAGCGGG
>JAYWBE010000182.1:0-1893 GCA_043781715.1 Gemmatimonadaceae bacterium | reverse complement strand
CGCGCGAGACCGGCTCGCAGACAAGGTTGACACCTGAAGAAAGGCTGGACAACGTTGCGGGTTCGTTTCGCGCCGGTGAACGACAGCTCGAGGGATTTAGCGGCGCGCACCTCGTAATCGTAGACGACGTAGTGACGACCGGCGCGACGCTCAACACGTGCGCAAAGGTGCTGTACGAATCGGGTGCGCGGATAATCAGTTACGTGACTTTCGGCCGGGCTCACGCAAGCGGTGACCGGCTTTAACCGAACGGAGTTGGCGGAATGGCAACAAGGGTAGGCATCAACGGATTTGGACGCATTGGCCGCCAGGTCGTGCGCGCGGCGAAGAACCAGGGCGTCGCCGATCTCGACTTCGTCGCGGTGAATGATCTCACCGATACGAAAACGCTGGCGCACCTATTCAAGTACGATTCGGTGCACGGGACCTATCAGGGTGACGTCGAGGCCGGGAAGGATTCGATCGTGATCGATGGCGACGAGATCAAGATCCTTTCCCAGAAAGATCCCGGCGCGCTCCCGTGGAAGGAGCTGGGGGTGGACATCGTTCTCGAATCCACCGGTCGCTTCACTGATGCCGCCGCTGCCCGCAAGCACATCGAGCAGGGTGCCAGGAAGGTACTTATTTCTGCCCCAGCCAAAGGTGAAGACATCACCATCGTCATGGGTGTCAACAGCGACAAATACGATTCGGCAAAGCACACGATCGTTTCCAACGCCTCGTGCACGACGAACTGCCTGGTGCCGATGGTCAAGGTCATTCGCGACAATTTCGGCTTCCGTCACGCATCGATGGTCACGATCCACAGCTACACCAACGACCAGCAGATCCTCGATCTCCCGCACAAGGATCTGCGCCGCGCTCGAGCGGCGGCGCTGTCCATGATCCCGACGACGACGGGAGCGGCAAAAGCAACCTCGCTCGTCATCCCCGAGGTGAAGGGGAAGATCGACGGCAGCTCCATTCGCGTGCCGACTCCTGACGTGTCGTACACGATACTCACCGTCGAGATCGAGAAGGCGGGCGCCACGAAGGAATCGGTGAACGCCGCTTTCAAGAAAGCGGCGGCCGAAGGTCCGCTCCAGGGGATCCTTCGCTACACCGAGGAGGAGCTCGTTTCGAGCGACTTCATCGGCGATCCGGCGTCGTGCATTCTCGACTCGAAGACCACCAACGTCATCGACGGCACTCTTGTCACCGTGCAGGGCTGGTACGACAACGAGTGGGGCTACGCCTCCCGCTGCGTCGACATGCTCCGCTTCATGGGGTCGCGACTCTAGACCGAGCCCGTATCATGAAAAAGAAATCCGTCCGCGATCTCAGCGACGCGCAGGTGCGGGGCAAGCGGGCCCTCCTTCGGGTCGACTTCAACGTGCCGCTCGACGACGATGGCAACATCACCGACGATACCCGCATTCGCGCCTCGCTGCCGACGATCAAGTTGTTGCTCGAGCGCGGCGCGCGACCGGTAATTCTCTCGCATCTGGGACGGCCGAAGGGGAAACCCGATCCCAGGTACTCGCTGCAACCAGTGGCGGTGCGCCTCGAGAAACTGATCGGGTGCAAGGTGAACTTCGTCGAGTCGACTGATTCGGACGAGGCGCTTCAGGCGTGCGCGAATCTCAAGGCGGGAGAGATTCTACTCCTCGAGAACACACGCTTCCTCGGCGGCGAGGAGAAGAACGATCAACGGCTGGCGCGATCTCTTGCGGAGCTCGGCGACTTTTTTGTGAATGATGCCTTTGGCGCGGCGCACAGGGCGCACGCATCTACCGTCGGCGTCGCCGAACATCTGCGGCCGGCTGTGGCCGGACTGTTGATGCAGAAGGAGCTTGAATACCTCGGTGGCGCGCTCGCAAATCCGAAGCACCCATTCATCGCGATACTGGGCGG
>JAYWBE010000181.1:0-1895 GCA_043781715.1 Gemmatimonadaceae bacterium | reverse complement strand
GGACCAGGCATCCCGAGCGGGTCGAGGAGAATGTCGGTGCCCTGAACGTCGTGTTGTCGGAGTCTGATCTCCGACGCATCGACGCGGCGGCGCCGAAGGGAATCGCCGCCGGCGAGCGTTATGCGGAAGGAGGGATGAAGAGCGTCAATCTGTAACCACGGACGGAACGCATCTTTGCTTTAGTGCCTACCGTCCGCGACGACTTCGATACGGACCACCACTTCGACGCGAATCACCTGAGCCACCCGAGCGACCAGAGCCTGAGCTGCCTGATCCGCCTGAGCTACCCGACCGTGGCGAATCACGTGAGCCCCGTGAGCCGTTGTTAGAGCCACCCGAGCCGCTCGAACCGCCAGACCGGGCTGCCTTTGCCTTGGACCGCGCCCGCTCATCCGCCTTCCTGCCCCTGATTGCGGCGATCCGCTCACCGATCGGTATCTCGAGACGACCTTCGGGCCGCGCGTTGTAGTCGAAGTCGGGGATCGTTATCTGCGGCAGCCGTTTTCCAATCGCTTTCTCGATCGCGCGAAGATCGTTCTGCTCGTCCGGCGCGACGAAAGTAAAGGCATCACCGACCTCGCCCGCACGCGCGGTGCGACCCACGCGGTGGATGTAATCGTCGGGCGCCTGCGGCACGTCGAAGTTGACGACGTGCCCGAGCGCCTCGATGTCGATTCCGCGCGCCGCTATGTCAGTTGCGACCAGAACTTTGTATAGACCACTCTTGAATCCCGCGAGTGCCGCGGTGCGCTGGCCTTGTGAGCGATTTCCATGAATCCGCTCCGCCTTGATGCCGCGCTTCACCAGCTGCTCGGCCAAACGGTTCGCGCGGTGCTTGGTGCGAGTGAACACCAGCGCTTGTGCCATTTCGCCACGATCGAGCAGGGCCAGCAGCAAATCCTTTTTCAGATCCTGCTTCACCGGGTAGACGGCTTGCGTGATTCCGACCGCCGGCAGAGAGCGCCGGCCGAGGTCGATCATCAGCGGATTGTGCAGCATCTCCCTTGTGAGGGCGGCGATCGGCGGCGGCATTGTCGCGCTGAACAGGAGCGTTTGACGCTTGGCCGGAACCATCTTGAGAATGCGTTTGATGTCGGGCAGGAATCCCATATCCAGCATCCGGTCGGCCTCATCGAGCACCAGGTATTCGATGTTCTTGAGACTGGCGTAGGGTGCGTTGAGATGGTCGAGCAGCCGCCCCGGAGTCGCAACCAGAACGTCGACCCCCGCGCGCATCGCGTGCTCCTGCGGTGCCATCCCCACGCCACCATAAATCGCGGCGGCGGTAATGGGTGTGTGAACCGCCATTGAATCGAGCGCGGTGAGAATCTGCGCGGCGAGCTCTCGCGTCGGGGTCACGACCAGCGCGCGCGTCTTCCCACGCGGCTTGGCGATGAGATGATGCAGAATCGGTAGCACAAACGCGGCGGTCTTGCCGCTTCCCGTCATCGCGCAGGCGATAATGTCGCGCCCTTCTAGTGCAGCTGGTATTGCCTCGGCTTGAATTGGGGTTGGTCGCTGAAAGCCCAGCTCCTTGAGGCCTTTATGGAGACTGGGGTGAAGCTTTAGTGAAGAAAACGGCAGAATGGCGCCCTGATGAATGAAGTGAGTGGGATGACTATGTTGAAAGGTACCTAGGCCAGGGCTGCTGCTGGGGGCTATTTACAGCCGGAACAGGTAACTGATTTTACCGAAGAATCCGTCTCGCGTTCGCTGCAGATTCTGGAACCTGAACTCACGCGGCTCCTCGAGCGTCGAGCCGTATCCCAGATACACGAGCGTGCCCGGCACCGGACGGTAGCTGAATAGCCAATCAGTCGAAAATTCGTTCGTCGTGTCTCCGGCATCGAGCACGCCATTCGCGAGGATCGGGTTGCCGTTCCGATCTCGAAGCG
>JAYWBE010000180.1:0-6030 GCA_043781715.1 Gemmatimonadaceae bacterium | reverse complement strand
TGATGCGACGATATGCGGGCTCGCCGGATCGGCGGGTTCTCATCGTAGAGGACGACGACAGTGCGCGTGAGATGATGAGGCGCATGCTCGAGAAGGAGGGGTGGACGGCCATCGAGGCGGAGAACGGCCGCGTCGCCCTCGAGCGGGTGGCCGAGCAGATGCCATCGGTCATACTGCTCGACCTCATGATGCCAGAGATGGACGGCTTCGCATTCCTTTCCGCGCTGCGCGAAGGCGCCAGCGGAAAAACGATTCCCGTCATCGTCGTCAGCGCTCTCGAGCTGACGGAGGAGCATCGCCAGCGATTGAACGGGGGCGTACAGCAGATTCTCAAGAAGGGGGCATATTCACCGGAAGTGCTGCTCGACGAGCTCCGCGGAGTGCTCGGCCCGCCCGCACCGCAACTCACAATCTGAGGACCAATCGCAAATGCGGAAGATTCTTCTGGTCGAGGACAACGACATGAATCGCGACATGCTGTCGCGCCGTCTCGTCAAGCGCGGTTACGAAGTTGCGGTCGCGCTCGACGGCCAGGAGGGACTGGACCAGGCGCGGCAGACGAAACCCGACCTCGTTCTGATGGATATGAGTCTCCCGGTGAAGGACGGATGGGTGGCCACCGCCGAGCTCAAGGCGGACCCAGTCACGCGCCCGATTCCGGTGATCGGATTGAGTGCCCACGCGATGGCCGGTGATCGCGACCGGGCGATGGAATCAGGATGCGACGATTACGACACAAAACCGATCGAGCTCGATCGACTCCTCGGAAAGATCGAGGCCCTGCTGGGCAAGACCGCCGAATGACGGAAACGGCCCAGGAAACTCTGTCAGTCAACGAGGTCGCGACGCTCCGACACGAGCTGCGCACTCCGGTGAACCAGATCGTGGGTTATTGCGAGATGCTGCTCGAGGATGCGCAAAGTCCTCAGGACGGGCGCAGGCGCGCGTCGTTGAGCGAAGCCCTGGCCGCCGTGCGTGACGCGATCTCCCTAATCGAGAGGGCCTTGCCCGCCGACGTGGCCACGCTGGACGCGGATCGAATCGTATCACTATACGAGTCGTTGCACCGTCCGCAATCACGGATCATCGACGCGATGAGCGGTCTTCTGCGCGAAGAACCGCCGGACGAAAAGTTCATCGCCGACGTTTGCCGGGTAAGGAATGCCGCGGAGCGCTTGCTGCCGACCGACAGACCGCGAGCGGAGCCGACGACTGCGTTCAGTGCCCCGGCAGGGGTGCAGGTCGCTCCCGCCGGGGCTCCGGGTGCACGGGTCCGGAGGCCAGCGCACGTGCTCGTCGTCGACGATGTCGAGGAGAACAGAGGCGTTCTCCAGCGGAGGCTGGAGCGTGAAGGCCACACGGTGGTTTGTGCGTCGAGTGGACCGGAAGCGCTCCATCTCGTGACGGCCGATTCATTCGACATCGTTCTGCTCGACGTGATGATGCCGCACATGGATGGATACGAGACCCTCGACCAGCTCAAAGCTTCCGCCGCGACGCGCGATCTTCCGGTAATCATGATCTCGGCGCTCGACGACATCGCCAGCATCGCGCGGTGCATCGAGCGCGGGGCAGAGGACTATCTGCCCAAGCCATTCGATCCCGTACTGTTGCGCGCCCGCATAAGCGCCTGCCTGGAAAAGAAGGATCTGCGCGAACGGGAGAAGGAGTATTTGCGGGACGTGGTCCGAATCGTCGCCGCGGCCGTAGCGGTCGAGCACGGAGGGTACACCACCGGCTCCCTGGCCGATGTGTCGGAGCGTGTTGACGAGCTGGGTACGTTGGCCCGAGTCTTCGATAGCATGGTGGCTGGAATCCGGCAGCGAGAGCGGAGGCTGCGCGGACAGATCGAAAAGTTGCGCGAGGAGATCGCGGGAGTGAGTGACGTGCCGCTCACGGATTTCGACGCTCCGGAAGCTCTCAGAGCCGGCGACGCGTTCGCATCCAGGTACAGCATCGAGCGCCCGATTGGGAGCGGCGGGATGGGCATGGTCTATCTCGCCGAGGACAAGGAGCTGGGCGAACGGATAGCGATCAAGACACTGAGGCCCGAGTTGCTGAGCGCGGACGAAACAGCGATGGACCGCTTTCGCAACGAGATCAAGCTCGCGCGACACATCTCCCATCGCAATATCGTGCGCACGCATGACTTCGGTAATGCCGACGGTGTCTTCTTCGTGACGATGGAATTTGTGGAGGGCACGACACTGCGCGCGGTGCTGGATTCGCGGGGCCAGCTTGGCGTGGAGGCGACGCTCGCGATCGCGCGACAGCTCGCGGACGCGCTCGAGTGCGCACACGGTGAGGGCATCATCCACCGCGACATCAAGCCGCAGAATCTGCTGGTAGATGCGGCGGGGACACTCAAAGTCATGGACTTCGGCGTCGCCCGCCTCGCCGAGCGGACGAGCGTGCTGACTCAGGCGGGGATGGTAGTGGGCACTCCGACATACATGGCGCCGGAACAATTGCTGGCGGAGAGCGTGGATGCGAGGAGTGACCTGTACTCTGTGGGCGTCGTGCTCTACGAGTGTCTTACCGGGCGCCCGCCGTTCGAGGCGAAGTCGCCGATCTCATTGATCGCGAAAGTTCTGAACGAGGACGCCAGGCCTCCGGATGTGCTGAAACCGGACGTGCCGCACGCAGTGTCGGCGATGATAATGCAGCTTCTGGCGAAGGACGCCGGCAAGCGTCCGCAGAGCGCGAATGCGCTCAGGGAGATGCTCGCGACCATCGTGTGATATGATACCTCCGGCCTACGCCATGTAGAACTCCCATGCGATGCGATCCGGATCCTTGAACGCTACATAGTCCTTGCCGAGCGTCTCGTCGTGCTTGGCACCGGTGTTCTCGATGCCGGCCGCCGAAAGAGCAGCGGCAACACGCTTCAGCTCCGAAACATCGCTGCACGCCAGAGCGATATGGTCGATCCCGACGCGATGAGGATTGAACTTGTCACCCTTCGGCATTTCCTCCGACGGTCCGCGCAGTCCGAACGCAGTTCCACCCGCGAGGAAGAGGCACAGATTCGGCGCATCCATCAGGTGCTTGAAGCCGAGTATGTCGATGTAAAACTTTTTCGCACGGTCGAGATTGCTGACGCGGAGCGAAACGTGGTGAACGCCCGAGGTGTTAATGTTGATTGCCATCTGCTCGGCCTCATGACAGGGGAATGGTTGTCGAATGTGGCGCTGCCTGACGCACTGCACAAGGCGCGGACGACGTATTAGCCCGCCGAGAGCATCGGCGATAGCGATGTCTGCGGCGGCGTCATCATCTCCGCCCCATTCTCCGTGATCGCCATAATATCTTCGAGCCGAATGCCGAACTTGCCGTACTGGTAGATCCCTGGCTCGTCGCTGAATGTCATTCCTGGCTGCAGCACGATCTGGCTCCCCCGCACGAGGTACGGCCACTCGTGGCCTTCCATCCCGATCCCGTGCCCAAGGCGATGGGTGAAAGTTCGATAGGCCGGCCCGTAACCGGCATCGGCAATCACCTTCCGCGCGGCACCATCCACGTCTCCGCACTTCTTGCCCGGTCCCGCGAACGCTAGCGCGCGTCTCTGCGCCTCATGTACGATGTCGAATACTTTCTGCGCCTCCAGAGCGGGCCGGCCGAAAACTACGGTGCGGGTCATGTCGGACTGGTAACCGTGCACGGTGGTGCCGCCATCGATCAGGACCACCTGGTTTTCCTCGAGCGTGCGCGGCTTCGGCAGTCCGTGAGGGTACGCCGACGACTCGCCGAACAGCACCAGTGCGTCACCCTGATAGCCCAGCTTCGCGAATGCAGCTGACACGTTCTTGGCAAGCTCCGCCTGCGTCATCCCCGCGCGCAGCGTTTGGAATGCGGCACGGTACGCATCGAGTGTGATCTGATTCGCGAATCGCATGATCTCGATCTCGTGCGCGGTCTTGATGCCGCGGCACGCGTTCGTGACTGGCTCCGCGGTCCCGATCTGCATCGCCGGGGCGGCGAGTGCCAACTCGTTGAACACGAACGTGCGCGCGCTCCCATCGACGGCGAGCTTGCCCGTGCCAAAGCCCCACTCCTTGAGGACGCCGGCGATGAGCGCCTCGGGACTCTCATCCTCCTGCCATACCCGAATCTCGAATCTTCCATCCACCTGGTTGGCGGCGCGCTGTTCCTCAAAAGCAGGCGAGATGACGATGCCTTTGCCCGTCCGCGGGAGGATCAGGGCGAAGAGGCGCTCGCTTCGTCCCCACTCGATGCCCGAGAAGTACATCATGCTCGGCCCCGGCTCGATCAGCATGGCGGAGTAGCCCAGCTCCTTCATGAGGCGCTGGGCTTTTTCGCGGCGTTGCGCTCGCTCGCTCTCGGTGATAGGCGCCGGCGCGTCCCAAAGTCGCGATCGGAGCGAGGCCAGCTCGGGGGCGATATCTCGCCGCTTTTCATGAACCTGCTCGGCGTCAGCCTCGATCGGATTGAAACCGAGTAGTGCCGCGGCACCGGCGAGGGTCGCGCCGCGCTGAACGAACTCTCTGCGTTCCATGTGATCTCCGCAATTAATAACCTTTAATAAGGATAGATCTGATGAAACGGGAGCGACAGGTCGCTGGTTGGCTGTTACAAACGGAGCGCGCTGGGCAATGACCCATTGCTTTCTGATAGCTAATTAGCTATCGTTGGCTATGTCGACACCCGGGGGGCCCGCCGAGCTACTCTCCAGGGCCCGGCTGCGCTCGGGACTGTCGCAGCGCGCGCTCGCGCGAAAGGCACGGACGGCCCAGTCGGTCGTGGCGCGAATCGAGCTCGGTGAAACCAGTCCGTCATGGGCGACGCTGAACCGGCTACTGAAAGCTGCCGGGTTCGGCCTTTCGGCCGTCTTGAATAGGATCGACGTGGAGCCGGCAGTCATGGATGATGTTCCGCGCATTCTGCGACTCACGCCTGAGGAGCGCTTACGCGAAGCAGGCCAGGTGAGCCGCTTCATCGCGGCGGCTCGGCGTGTCTGACATCGCGCCCTTCGACCCCGAACGCCTGATCAGGACGCTGAGCCGACACCGCGTCCGCTTCGTCCTGATTGGAGCGCTCGCTGCGCGGCTGCACGGCTTCCCGCGCCTGACTGCCGATGCCGATATCACGCCCGCCGACGACAAGCGGAATCTGGAGCGACTGGCAGCGGCGTTGAAAGATCTCGACGCCAAGGTTTACACGGATTCTGTTCCGGAGGGGCTCGCATTCGACCGCTCAGCGGCGGCGCTCTCCCGCGCGATAATGTGGAATCTGGTCACGAATGCGGGCCGGCTCGACATCGCGTTCCTGCCGGCAGGGACGAAAGGCTACGAAGACCTGGCTCGCGGGGCAGAACGCTTCGAGGCGTTTGGGGTTCGGTTCCTGGCGGCGTCGCTCGACGACATCATTCGGTCCAAGGCAGCAACCGGCCGCGCGAAGGACGAGGATGACGTCGTCCTCCTGCGGGCGCTCAAGCGAGAAAAGCGGAACTGAACAACGTAACCATTACTCCGGGGTTTCTCTGTCTTTCAAGGACCTGAAGTCGAAGCTGGCGAGATCGATCCTCGATCAGCGGCTGCTCCTCCTGATCTACGTCTCCGCGGCGCTCATCGTCACCATCCAGCGCGGGGTATTCGAATTCCCGAACGACTTTGCGATCTTCCGCGCCTCGTTCTGGAATCTTCTCGCGAACAAAGACCTGTACGTGCTGCGACTCGATCAGGCGCGCGACTACTTCAAGTATTCCCCCTCCTTCGCGCTGCTATTTGCTCCATTCGCGGTCCTTCCGTTCGTTGCCGGCCTCTTTTCCTGGAACGTTGTCAATGCGCTCGCGATCTTCTTTGCGTTGAGATTGCTTCTGCCTCGCGAGCAGTGGGCCGTCGCACAGGCGCTCGCGTCTCTGCCGACACTTCGCTCGATGCAGTCGTCACAGAGCAACGCCCTCGTTGCCGCGCTCATCATACTTGCCTTCGTGAGCTTCGAGCGCGGCTGGCTGTGGCGCGGCGCGATTGCGATCGCGCTCGGTACGGTGACCAAGATATTCCCGCTTGC
>JAYWBE010000179.1:0-1902 GCA_043781715.1 Gemmatimonadaceae bacterium | reverse complement strand
ATTTTCTCAATAACCAGGTCGCCGTGCGCGAGTACGAGCGCCGGCGCACCCTCTCGAGAATCGGCCAGCCGGTCGATCGCGCCGAGTGGGGAATGACGCCGCCGACGGTCAACGCGTACTACAACCCATCGATGAACGAGATAGTGTTCCCGGCCGGCATCATGCAGCCGCCGTTCTTCGATCCGAAGGCCGATGACGCCGTGAACTATGGCGGAATGGGGGCGGTCATCGGACACGAGATGACGCACGGCTTCGACGACCAGGGCGCCAAGTTCGACGCGCAGGGGAATCTCCGCAACTGGTGGGGCGCGTCCGATCTCGAGAAGTTCAAGCGAGGCACCGGGCTCGTGTCGTCGCAGTTCGACGGCTATACGGTGCTCGACAGCGTTCACCTGAACGGAAAGCTCACGCTCGGCGAAAATCTCGCCGATCTTGGAGGTCTCTCGATCTCTTACGCGGCGCTTGAGAAGGCCCTGGCCCAGAAGGTAAGGCCGCCCCTCATAGATGGATTTACTCCCGAGCAACGCTTCTTCCTGGCGTGGGCGCAGATATGGAGGCAGAACATTACGCCGGAGGCGCAGCGCGTCAGGATCAACACGGACCCGCACTCTCCGGGACAGTGGAGAACGAACGGCCCGGTGTCGAACCTGCCGCAATTCGCCGCCGCGTTCGGGTGCAAGGCTGGTGATCCGATGGTTCGGCCGGACTCGGTGCGGCCCGATATCTGGTAGCGGCGGCTTGCACCTCCTGCCTTACTCTTCTCGCAGTTGAAGAAACGGGGCGGCGGCTTAACTGGCGCCCCGTTCATTTGCCCGCCATACATAGCGCCAGCTCCAACCCAGCGACTAGTTTGGAGGGATGACCTCGCGAAGCTTCTTCTACCGGGAGACAGAAGGGATTCGCGTCACGGTGCGACCCGTCTATCTCCGCGATCACTCGGAGCCTTCGCAGAGCCATTACGTGTTCGCCTATTTCGTGCGCATCGAGAACGTCGGCACGATGGCGGCGCAGCTCCTCACGCGCCGCTGGCTGATTCACGACTCGGTCGGGGAGGGTGTGGACACCGAAGTGATTGGCGAAGGCGTGGTCGGCGAGCAGCCGGCGATCATCCCGGGGGCGGTCCACGAGTACCAGAGCTTCAGCATTCTGAAGTCGGGAGAGGGCTGGATGGAGGGGCACTACGGGCTTCTCCGGCAGGACGGAACGCCATTCGAGGCGTCGATCCCGCGCTTCATACTCAGCGCGAGCGAGTCGACGAGCCTTCCATCGTAAGCCGCGCACGACAGTTGCTTCGCATCCGGCCGTGAGCCGCATCTACGACATCTCGGTACCAATCCGGTCGGGGGGACTGGTGTATCCGGGGAATCCCGAGATCGATATCGCCCTGCAACAGGCAGTGGCGAAGGGTGCCAGCGCGAACGTGTCGACGATACGATTCGGCTCCCACACCGGCACGCACGTCGATGCTTCGCGTCACTTCTTCGACGATGGCCAACCAGTCGACAAGATCCCGCTCGATCGTTTGATCGGGCCCGCGCTGCTGGTGGGTTTCGGCGACGACGTGCGCTCGGTTGGGGCCGCGGAGCTGCGCAAACACGACATCAAGGATCACAAGCGAATCCTGCTTCGCACTCGCAACTCCGCGCTCCTCTCCCGGAAGGAGTTCGTCAACGACTACACCTACCTGGCTCCTGACGGCGCGCAGTACCTGGTCGACAAGGGCGTGGAGCTGGTGGGAGTCGACTACCTGTCCATCGAGCAGTTCCACTCCGGACACCATCGCACGCATCGCACGCTTCTCGAGCGCTCGGTGGTCATAGTCGAAGGTCTCGACCTGTCTGTCCCAGCACCCGGGGAGTACCAGTTCATCTGCTTCCCACTCCGCATCGAGGGCTGCGACGG
>JAYWBE010000178.1:0-1903 GCA_043781715.1 Gemmatimonadaceae bacterium | reverse complement strand
ATAAAGGCTCTTTTCTGAGCCGGATTTTCCCCCTGTTCGCAATTGGGCTGGTATTCCATAGCCTCGCCATCGCGGCTCTCTTCGGGTGGTTCGGGCTGCCCGAAGGGATCGTTCGCATGATCGCGGCGTGGAAGGAAGTCGCGCTGGCACTTCTCGTTTTCATCGTGATCCTTCGCTCCCTGACCGGGCGCGGCCTCCGCAATGCCATCGCGTGGCCGGACATCTGGATCGGCGGGCTGATAACGATCGCGGCTCTCTATCTGCTCTCTGAAAATGCGTGGCTCCAATTCAACCTTCCCCGGAATGCGGAGTTCATGGGGGCTCGCGACGCTGTGTATTTCATGCTTGCCTACTTTATCGGGCGCGCGACCCCGGAGCTGGTCACCGAAGAGACAGCCATGCGCAGACTGTTTGCCGTCGTGTTGCTCACGTGCATGATCGGAATCGTCGAGCGTTTTTTCGTCACTCCGGAGATGCTAGTCGGACTCGGCGTGGCGTCCTACTTCCAGGATTTTCTCGGAGTGAGCGCCTTCACCGCGGGCAGTGACAGCGGCCTCCCGCTCAACTACTGGACTGGCATCGGCGGCCACCTCATTCGGCGCGCAGGCTCGGTCTATCTCAACGGACAGGGCTTCGCGGTCCCATTCCTTCTTTTTTTCCCGCTCGCTACGGCCTGGGTCTTCATACGACCCAAACGCTCCACAATACAGGTTGTCGCGTATGCGATTGTCGCCATCGGCCTGCTCCTCACCATTACGCGCATGACGATTGTCATTGCGCTCATTCAGTTGGTGCTTTTCGTAAGCCTGCAAAGGCGCCAGGAGTGGGCGGTAGCGGGACTGGCGATGGCCGGCGCCATGGCCGTGGCTGCATTCATCCTGGTGCCGGGTTTCCCGTCCTTTGTGTGGGACACGCTCTCCTTCCAGGAGAGCAGTAGCGCATCACACGCGAACGACTGGGCAAACGGCATCGCGGCATTTGCGCAGAGACCATGGGGCTCCGGGCTGGGAACGACGGACCAGACGGCCGTACGCGCGGGACTCAGTCACATTACGGGCGACAATCTCTACCTGAAGTATGCCGTGGAAATGGGAGTCGCCGGTATCGCTTTCTTCGCCCTGATCCTCAGCTCCATCGGTGCTTCGGCGATGCGTCTCTACAGACACGGATCAAATCTGGCGCAGCAGAGAATGGGCATCACGCTCTGGCTGGCGGTAGTCGGCATTGCGATCAATGGCATCACGTCAGTCGTGTTCAACTCGATCGCGCTGGGCTGGATCTTTTTCTGGCTGGCGGGTGCGGTTGTCACCGTCAGCGAGCGCAGCTCCGCGTCATCGCCCGAAGCGGCACCTGCCCAGGCTCCTCTGGGTCTCAATCCCGCGAGCTAGCGTCCGACTTCGCCGATCGCGAAGTCCAACTGGATCTCCCACTGATAACCGTCGCGATCGACGCTGAACACACCCGACAGACAAACGCCGGCGGCGCGCGCTATTCCAACTCGCTCGCAATGGCACTGCGGAAGCGCGACGACGTCAGAGTGTTCGAGCTTGGCGGCGGAGAGGTCGTGCCGCGTGGCACACTCCAGAAGAAATTGCTGACCGCGCGGCAGGAATTCCTCTGGTATCCTTGGCTCGGCCGTCGCCGAGCGGCAGCGGAGGGGGCGGACGTCTATCATTGTCCAACGATCAGGGGGCCGCTCACACGCGGAAGACCTCCCCTCGTTGTCACGGTTCATGACCTCGTCCCGTTGCGCTTTCCCGAGACCATGACGCCATGGAACCGCTTCTACAGCCGCGCAACTCTCCGGCGGGTTCTCGGTGCGGCCGACATTCTCATCGCGAGCTCCCAGAACACCGCGGATGATCTGAGCTCGCTGCTGAAGATTCCGGAAGCGCGAATTCGT
>JAYWBE010000177.1:0-1908 GCA_043781715.1 Gemmatimonadaceae bacterium | reverse complement strand
CTCTTGATTCCACTGGTAAAGACCCTCATTGAGTCATCACAAAGATGATATCGGTCGGGTCTAGTGCCTGGCCACAACGGGTCGTAGTTTCTCGTGTCCTCAACCGCGGATTTGCGATGACCTTTGTCTCCTCCTCGCTCCCATTGCCACAGCGGAAGACGTACGACGTCTGCATCGTGGGATCCGGCGCCGGCGGTGGAATGGCTGCCTATGTGCTCACCCGCGCCGGCGCGAACGTGCTGCTCCTCGAGGCGGGCGGACCATGGGACAACACGAAAGACTCCGCGATGCTCAAGATGCCATATGAGTCGCCGCGCCGAGGAGCGTCAACGCCGGATCGTCCGTTCGGTGAATTTGACGCCTGCGTCGGCGGGTGGGAGCTCCAGGGAGAGCCATTCACAAAAGCGGAAGGAACCGACTTCATGTGGTGGCGCGCGAGAATGGTGGGAGGCCGCACCAATCATTGGGGGCGTGTCTCGCTACGCTTCGGTCCCGACGACTTCAGGGCAAAGAGCCGCGATGGCCTCGGCGACGACTGGCCGATCGCATATTCCGATCTCGCCCCGTACTACGA
Source organism: Gemmatimonadaceae bacterium (assembly GCA_043781715.1). Lineage (GTDB taxonomy): Bacteria > Gemmatimonadota > Gemmatimonadetes > Gemmatimonadales > Gemmatimonadaceae > UBA4720. The sequence continues at coordinate 1,334 of JAYWBE010000177.1, read as the reverse complement.
CCGCATCGACAAGCTGATCGGAATCTTCGGGAACAACGACAATCTGCCGAACCATCCCGGCGGATACTTTCTCCCTCCGCCCCCGCCGCGCTGCTATGAGCTGATGGTGAAGGACGCGGCCGACCGACTGAACATCACCTGCGTCGCATCACGGTTATCGATCATCACGAAGCCGCACAACGGACGCATGGCCTGCCACTATTGCGGCCAATGCGGCCGCGGCTGCAAGACGAATTCGAATTTCTCCTCGACCAACGTGCTGATCGCGCCGGCGCTCAAGACCGGACGACTGACGCTCGTGACCAACGCGATGGCTCACGAAGTCACGCTGAATAATCGCGGGCTCGCCAGCGGAGTGACCTACATCGACACGAAGACCGGGGCGGAAAGGCACGCGAACGCGAAAGTGGTCGTCCTGGCAGCGAGCGCGTGCGAGACCGCGCGCCTGATGCTCAACTCCAAGTCTTCGCAGTTTCCGAACGGAATCGCCAACTCGAGCGGAGTCGTCGGAAAATATCTCACCGATACGACTGGAAGCGACGTTTCGGGATTCATCCCGAAGATGATGGACCACGTCCCGCACAACGAGGACGGCGTTGGTGGGATGCACATCTACATGCCGTGGTGGGTGGACAACAAGAAGCTGGATTTTCCGCGCGGCTACCACATCGAAGTCGGAGGCGGCCTGAATCCTCCGAGTTATGGGTTCATGGGAGGGATTCAGCGGTATCCGTCGGGGGGAGGGTACGGTAAATCGCTCAAGAACGATTCTCGCCGCTATTATGGCGCAAGTGTCTACTTCAGCGGCCGCGGCGAGATGATCCCGAACGACAAGAGCTACTGCGAGCTCGATCCGGTCGTGAAGGACAAGTACGGAATCCCCGTGCTCCGTTTTCACTGGCAGTGGACCGACTACGAGAACAATCAGGTGCGCCACATGCAGCAAACTTTCCGCGCGTTGGTGGACGAGATGGGCGGACAGGTGTTCGACAAGATGCCCGATCAGACCAAGGGCTACGGCATCGCGACAGGCGGCTCGATCATCCACGAGCTGGGAACGGTCCGCATGGGCGCCGATCCGTCGAAGTCCGCGCTCGACGCGAACTGCCGGGCGCACGACGTCAAGAATCTTTTTGTGACCGATGGCGGCCCGTTCGTCTCGCAGGCCGACAAGAACCCGACCTGGACCATACTCGCGCTCTCGATGCGGACGAGCGAGTACATCGCGCAAGAGCGGAAGCGGGGGGCACTCTGATGTCGAACCGGAGTAATCGTTCAATGCGCGGCACACCGCAGAAACAAGAGAAGGGAGATCCCGTGGACGGTATGCAGCC
>JAYWBE010000176.1:0-1911 GCA_043781715.1 Gemmatimonadaceae bacterium | reverse complement strand
CCTCTGATTCATCCGGCACCGCGGACACCCAGCCCCTTACCCGATTGATTCCACCCATCGAGTAGAGCTTGAGGAAGATCCACCCGAACGCCATTCCGCCAAGGTGGGCCGTCCAGTCGATCCGCGAGCCCGGAGACAAGGCGAAGATGATGTTCATTGCGAGCATCGCCGCGATGAGCCAGCGGGATCTCATTGGAATAACGCCGAAAAGATAGACCTCTTCGTCAGGCCACCGGAGTGCGTATGCGACGAGTACTCCGCTGATCGCGCCCGAGGCTCCGATGACTGCTGAATGCTGCGCAAAGACGAGGTGCGCAATCGCTCCACCCACGCCGCACCAGAGATAGAACGAAACGAACGTGCGGGTTCCCCATTCATGTTCCAGTCGGGGGCCGAACATCCAGAGCGTGAACATGTTGAGCGCCAGGTGCGCCAGCCACGCGTGCACGAACATGTACGTCGCCACCGTCCACCAGGTAGCGGGGAAGCGGGCCGGATCGAGAGCGAGCGCTGAATACACCGCATCCGGTCCAAACAGCGTCAGCTGCAGGAAATACACGCCGATGTTCAGGGCCAACAGCCACTGAACAGCGCGCGTCATGCGCGGAGATTCTGGTAAGTCGTACAGCTCGCTCATGCACACCTGCGACTAAGAGACCTACATCCTAAGACCCAGGGCGCGGCGAAGGGTTCCTCCCGCCAAACTTATTCGAGAGCGAGTCTTACAATCCGCTCACACAGCTCGGGGAAGCTGATTCCCATTGCCGCCGCCCCCTGAGGTATCAGACTGAGCTCGGTCATCCCGGGCAACGTGTTTGCTTCGAGACAGTAGAATTCGCCCTCGGTAGTGAGCCTGAAATCTATGCGGGCGTACCCCCGGAGCTTGAGCGATCGAAATGCCGACAGTGCCTGCTGCTGAACTTTTTCCGTCGCCTCACGCGATAGCTTCGCCGGGAATTCCTCCACCGCCATGCCTGGGGTATACTTGCACTCGTAGTCGTATATCTCGTGCTTGGGAATGATCTCTCCAACCGGCAGCGCTACGTCACCGAGGACTCCGACTGTCAGCTCGCGTCCCGGGACGAACCGCTCGATCATCACTTCGTCATCGTACTTGCTCGCTTCCTCGATAGCGGCGGCGAGGTCCCCGCGCTTTTTCACCACCGAGAGACCTACCGTGGATCCTTCCTTCGACGGTTTGACCACCACCGGAAGCCCCAGCATTCCTTCAACCTGCTCGATCGTCACCGGCGCCATTAGCCAGTCAGCGGTTTTTACCTCGTCCGCGCGGAAAAGCTTTTTTGAGAGGTCCTTGTCCATGGCCAGTGCACTCGCAAGATGCCCGCTTCCGGTGTACTTCACGTGCGCCATGTCCAGCAGTGCCTGAATGGTCCCATCCTCTCCCTGGCCACCGTGGAGAGCGAGGAACGCGACATCTGCATCCTTCATTTCCTTCATCGAGGTGAGATTCGGCAGAAACGTTCCCTTTGCCACTTTCGACAGCGACTCCAGCGACGGCGGCTTTGTTCCAACCTTCCCCGTGCTCAGCTCACGTTCTTCGCCGGCGCTGATCACTCCGCGCGCCGGATCGAGAGCTGTCACCTGGTGCCCGCGTTCCCGCAATGCTTGCACGATTCGGATTCCCGACGCGAGCGAGACGTTGCGCTCGGAGGAGGTCCCGCCCATGAGTACCGTAATCTTCATTCGACCGAATTTCCTTGGTTAGCGCGACATCATGTAATGCAGCATGTCTGATCGCGTGACGATTCCCTGGACGACCCCATTCTCCTGCACGAGAACCGCGGGATTCGCCTTTGACAACAGCTTCACCACGCTGTCTACCGGCTGATCCGACGCCACCATCGGGAACGGTGAATCCATGATCTCGCTGACCGTCGTATCGAGCAGCCT
>JAYWBE010000175.1:0-1914 GCA_043781715.1 Gemmatimonadaceae bacterium | reverse complement strand
GGATTGGCTGGTTCGACACGGATTACCTTGGGATCGATCAGGGGCCGATCATAGCCATGATCGAGAATTACCGGAGTGATCTGATCTGGAAGACGATGAGGAAGAATCCGTACATCGTGGCGGGATTGAAAAAAGCCGGCTTCACTGGCGGGTGGCTCGGGAATTAGAGCAAGCCGCGACTGAAGCCGGTCACACCGGATGCGCTATAGAGCGGGCATCAACTCAATCCCGCGGAAGAAGTAGGTCGGTTTCGATGGGGAGCCGTCAGTGTAATAGAGAGTCACTGTTGAACTGGTGACTCTACCATAGGGAGGCGCTACACAGAGCGCATTGATTGGACACGGCGGTGAATAGTCGAAGGCAATACTGTCTCCCACAACGCGGTACGAATATCGGGTGGTGTCAGTTGCGTCGCGGGGTGGATTCGCCGGGGAGACTCGACGTGAGTGTGTGACAATCCTGGCATTCGCGGCGCCGTCCAAAAAGAGCGAGGCGAAGAACAAGGTGGTTGTGTCTCCGCCGCTGGCATGGATAACTGCTGGTAGTGGCTGATTGTTAAAGGTCTCGAGCACGTACAAACCAGGCTGCTTCGGCGGCGCGATCGACTCGTGGCAAGCCATTGTCAACGCGACAACAGGGAGAAGAGCTTTCAGACAGGGCAGGCCCATGCGAACCTCCGTAATTGAGATACCTTCACCCTATGGGACTTGATCCTTTGCGTCCAGTGAAATCTTCGTTCGTGCTCGTTAGAGGCTTGCTGTTCGCGCTCGCAGTGGCTTCCTGCTCGAGCGCCTCAGCCGGCAACAAGACCACGCTACGCATCTGGGCCATGGGACGCGAGGGCGAAGTCCTCTCGCAGCTCATCACTGGATTCGAAAAGGAACACCCCGACATCCACGTCGAAGTCCAGCAGATCCCGTGGACCGCCGCGCACGAGAAGCTCCTCACCGCCTACGTCGGCGACGCCACGCCCGACATCGCCATGCTCGGGAATACTTGGGTGCCGGAGTTCGTCGCTCTCAATTCGCTGGCGCCGCTCGACAGCTTCGCCGACCGGTCGAAGGAAATCAGGCGCGACAATTTCTTTCCCGGCATCTGGAAGACCAACGTCGTCAACGGCAAGACGTACGGCATTCCATGGTACGTGGACACTCGACTAATCTTTTACCGCTCCGACATCCTCGCCAAAGCGGGCTACAAGGAATTCCCGAAGACCTGGGCCGATTGGACGGCGGCGATGAAGAAAATCAAATCGCAGATGTCGGACAAACAGTTCCCGCTGCTGATGCCGACGAACGAGTGGAATCAGCCCGTGATCATGGCCCAGGAGGCGGGCTCACCAATTCTGCGCGACGGCGGTCGCTACGGCGCGTTCCAGCAGCCCGCATTCCGTAAGGCGTTCGATTTCTATCTCGGCTTCTACCGGCAGGGATTCGCATCACCGGTCTCGAGCTCGCAGGTGTCCAACCTCTTCCAGGAATTCGAGCGCGGAAATATCGCGATGTACATCTCGGGCCCCTGGTACATCGGCGAGTTCAAGAATCGCCTCGACTCGGTCACGCAGAAAAAGTGGATGACGGCGGCAATGCCCGGCATCAACGGACCCGGAGTGTCGATGGCGGGCGGATCGAGTCTCTCGCTGTTCGCGGCGTCGCAGCACAAGAAGGAGGCGTGGCTGCTGATGGAATACCTGTCCCGACCAGCGGTGCAGCTCCAGTTTTACGTGCTCACGGGCGATCTGCCGCCGAGGAAGGCGGCGTGGCAGGACACGACGTTCGCGAACAACAAATACACGAAGGCGTTCCGCGATCAGCTCGAGCGGGTGGTGCCATTGCCGCAGGTTCCGGAGTGGGAGGAGATCGCGACTACCATCTTCGAGCATGGGGAGCAGGCGATTCGCAAGGCCAAGACGGT
>JAYWBE010000174.1:0-1920 GCA_043781715.1 Gemmatimonadaceae bacterium | reverse complement strand
ACGTCCACACGACGTTCTTCACGGTAATGGGCGCCAAGGACGCGGTGCTTACGTCCCGGTTCGGAACCACGAACACTCGCACGAACAACATGATCGCGCGCAAGAACGTCGTGGTTGTGTCCGAAGATGGCCGGCGCCTCACGACTCAGGAGCTCATTTACAATCAGCAGAAGAATGAGATCTCGAGCGACAGTGCGTTCGTGATGACCGAGCCGAATCGCCAGGTAGCCGGTGTCGGCTTCCGGTCTGATCCCAACATGAAGAACATCAAGATCCTGAAGGGCGCCAGCGGATTCTCTAAAGGAGTATCTACGCAGCCCGCACCTGCTCCCGCGGCAGTCCCCCCGGTTCCGACGAAGCGTTGAAAGTTGCGAAGTTGCACTTCACGCTCGCCTTGTTTCTCGCGGTTGCCGGGACGACAGAGGCGCAGGACATTCCGCGGAGCTGCGACCTTGAATTCCCGCGCGGGACAGGCACGCGCGCAAATGTTGTCACGGACGCGACCGGAAACAGGATCACATACCTGGGCGGCGGCATCGTCGCTCGATGCATTGGCCAGGGGAACAGACTCACGGCCGATAGCGCTGAGCAATACGAATCGGAACGGAGACTTTTTCTCGTGGGCAACGTGCATTACACCGAGCCACGAGCAACAGTGACATCCCGCACGATGACGTACTACCAGAACGACGACCACCTCCACGCCGAGGGTGATGTCGTGGCCGTGCAGTCCAACGGCAGCACGCTCCGCGGTCCCACCGCCGATTACTACCGCAGCACCCCTCAGCGCCCCCTGACGCGAATATTTGCTCCGGCCCGCCCTACCGTCACGCTCGTGCAAAAAGACACGTCTGGACGCGGCAGGCCACCCGATACCGCCCACGTTGTCGCCAACACGATCACAATGGAAGGGGACAGCCTCGTGTACGCGTCGGGGCAAGTTCAGATCACCAGGCCGGACCTTCTGGCCACTGGCGATTCGGCCTTCATGGACAGCGGGCACGACTTCGCCCGGCTGATGCGTCAGCCATCAGTTCAGGGCAAGGGTACCCGCGCCTTCACACTCACCGGCGGGGTAATCGACGTTTACTCCCGCAACCGCCAGGTCGAGCGCGTGGTCGCGACTCCCAAGGGACATGCTCTCAGCAAGGACCTCGAGCTGGTGGCTGACTCGATCGACCTGAGGATGCAGACCAACCAGCTCCAGCGCGCGATTGCCTGGGGAGGCGGCCGGGCGCACGCCGTTTCTCCCGACCGCGAGATAATTGCCGACTCGATTGATGCGATAATGCCCGGGCAGCGCATCCGAGAGGTCCGAGCATTGCGTAACGCCTACGCCGAAAGCAATCCCGATTCAGGTGTCGTCTCCACTCAGAGAGACTGGATGAGCGGCGATACCATCGTCGCTCACTTCGATTCTCTGGTCGGCGCCGACACATCGAGCAAGCCCAGAATCCGCGAGATTGTCGCTGAGGGCAACGCCAGATCCTTCTATCAGATGAAGAATTCGAGAGGCCCCCAAACCGAGCCCACAGTCAACTACGTGCGGGGGAGGCTCATCGATATCATCTTCGAGAATGCCAAGGTCGCCACGGTTACCGTGACGGATAAGGCGACGGGCGTGTTGATCGAGCCCGCTGCCACGTCGACCGGAGACAAACCGGGGGCGGTCCTGGGGAAGACTAAGCCCCCCAACGCGGTGAAGCCTCCCGCCGTGGTCAAGCCTCCCATTATCTCGCGATGAACGATAGCGACAAGCTCCCGGAGAGCGTTCGCGCGCTCATCTCTGGATTTTCGCACAAGGACCACCTCGACGGCCTCGCGCTCCACGCGATCGTCCGTGCCGCCGACGACGAGGGCGTCGCCAAAGTCCGGGATGTTGCCGCCTATTACCGGGACGACTACCTCCGCGCCTTACGC
>JAYWBE010000173.1:0-6116 GCA_043781715.1 Gemmatimonadaceae bacterium | reverse complement strand
TGAAGCTCCATCATCTGGGACAGGAACCACGGATCTATACCTGTAAGTTCATGGATCTCGCCGACGGAGATTCCGGCCTCGAGCGCGCGCTTAACCTGGAAGATGCGCTCGGGAGTCGGCTGTCTCAGCGCGCCGCGCAGCGTTTCGAGGGAATCATCCTCGAGACGGTCGTCGGCAAGCGTCGCCGCGACGGTCCATCCGGAACGCCCAGTCTCGAGAGCGCGCAAAGCCTTCTGGAACGCTTCCTTGAACGTGCGGCCGATCGCCATCGACTCGCCGACGGATTTCATCTGCGTCGTGAGCCGAGGATTCGCGGCCCGGAACTTTTCGAACGCGAAACGCGGGCACTTGACCACGACGTAGTCGAGCACCGGCTCGAATGAGGCCGGCGTCGTACCGGTGATATCGTTCGGAATCTCGTCGAGACGATAGCCGACGGCGAGCTTCGTTCCGATCCGGGCGATCGGGAATCCGGTCGCCTTCGAAGCAAGCGCGGAGGAGCGGGACACGCGCGGATTCATCTCGATCACGAGCATCTCGCCATCGTCCGGGTTGATCGCGAACTGGATGTTGCAGCCACCGGCTTCGACACCAATCTCCCGAATTACCGCGACGGCGGCGTCTCGCATCAGTTGGTATTCGCGATCGGTCAAAGTCATCGCTGGTGCGACGGTGATCGAATCGCCCGTGTGCACACCCATCGGATCGATGTTCTCGATCGAGCAGACAATCACCACGTTGTCGGCGCCGTCGCGCATCACCTCCAGCTCGAACTCCTTCCACCCGATGACGCTGCGCTCGACCAGCACCTGGCTCACGGGCGAGAGGTCGAGTCCGCGACGAATGATTTCCTCGAACTCCTGGCGGTTGTACGCGATGCCGCCACCCGTGCCGCCCAGGGTGAAAGCCGGCCGAATAATCGCGGGAAACGCGGTCGTCTCGAGGATATCGAACGCTTCGTCGAGCGTCGTCGCGATGCCGCCCGGAGGCACAGCCAGCCTGATTCGCTTCATCGCCTCGCCGAACAGCTTCCGATCCTCCGCCATGGCGATCGCGCGCGCGTCTGCTCCAATCAGCTCGACGCCGTACTTCTCGAGCACGCCCAGCTCCGCGAGCTTCATTGCGACGTTGAGGGCGGTTTGTCCGCCCATCGTCGGGAGCAGCGCATCGGGCCGCTCCTTAGCAATGATGAGCTCCACGTACTCCGGCGTGACCGGCTCGATATAAGTGCGGTCGGCGATCTCCGGATCCGTCATGATCGTCGCCGGATTGGAGTTGACGAGGATGACCTCGAACCCCTCTTCCCGCAGCGCCTTCGCCGCCTGCGTCCCCGAATAGTCGAACTCGGCGCCCTGCCCTATTATGATCGGGCCGGAGCCAATAACCAGAATCCGGTGGATATCCGTGCGCTTAGGCATACAGTTCCGGGCGATTCACTGGAGCAAAGTTAGCAAACTGCCGGTGGTCGGTACACAGGTCGAAAGTTCAAACTGAACGGGATCCGAGATCTGACTGGAACTGAACGGAACGGGATCCGAGATCTGAGAGGCATAGATGTCCGTCGGTCAGGCACGACGCGCCGACCGAATCCGGTGGCGTGAGACCCACTGCACTCGTTCGTCATAGGAGTTGCGCTAGTAAGGTCGTAGCGCAGTGACTCAACACACAACACTGTACTTCTGACATCTCGGATCGCGTTCCGTTGCAGTTGCCGGATCGCGTTCCGTTGCAGCCGCCGGATCGCGTTCCGTTGCAGTTGTCGGATCGCGTTCCGTTGCAGCTGGCAGTTAAGAAAAAGGGAGCCCGCAGGGCTCCCTTTTCGTTTTGCGGCGACCAGCAGCTTAAGCAGCGGAAACACCCCGTGGCGCGCGCTGAACTTTGCCGGCGTGAAGGCAGCGGGTGCACACCTTCACCTTCGTGATCTTGCCCTCGATGACAATGCGGGCGACCTGAAGGTTCGGCTTCCAGGTGCGGCGCGTCTTGTTGTTCGCGTGCGAGACGTTGTTCCCATAGGCGACACCCTTGTCGCAGACGTAACAGCGGTTTCTCTTGATCTGTGCCATGGTTAGCTCTCCGTCGGGACAAGCTCGATGCGCGCCATCTCGGCGCCATCGCCCTTGCGGTGGCCGGTCTTGAGGATGCGGGTGTATCCGCCCTTACGCGTCGCGAAGCGAGGTCCGATCTCCTGGAACAGCTTGTCGGCAGTAGCCCGATGCGGCACTTTCGCACCGGCCAGGCGACGATTGTGAAGCGTACCGGTCTTGGCTTTCGTGATCAATTTCTCGATGAACGGGCGCAGCTCTTTGGCTTTCGCCTCGGTGGTCTCGATGGCGCCACGCTCGATCAGCGCTTTTGCCAGGTTTTTCATCAGAGCCAGCTTCTGCTCGCTCGTACGGCGAAGCTGTCTGCCCTTTTTACGGTGACGCATCCTTAACCTTCCTCTTCGTCGTCAGCGCCAACGGTGGCGACGTTGCGGTTGGGCGGCGTGCCCTGATCCGTGATGCGGACGCCGTCGGGTGTCTCCTCGTACTTCATTCCGAAGTTGAGGCTCTCCCGCTCGAGCAGGTCGGCGATCTCGTTCAGCGACTTCTTGCCGAAGTTCTTGACCTGGAGGATCTGGCTCTCGCTCTGGCGGACCAGATCACCCAGCGTGCGAATGGCGGAGTTCTTGAGCGAGTTCACGGAGCGAACCGAGAGCTCGAAGTCCTCTATCGGAGTGCGCAGCACCTCGGCCAGACGATGGGCGTCTCCGCCGGGCAGGTCGCTCCCCGGAACGAGCGGTGCCGACGCGTGCGAGCCGAAGCCCGCGAAATACTGGAAGTGCGTTTGCGCCAGCGCGGCGGCATAGCTCACCGCCTCTTCCGGCGTAACTGTGCCGTTGGTCTCGACCGTGAGCGTCAACCGGTCGTAGTCCGTGCGCTGGCCGACGCGCGTCTCGGCGACGGCGAAGTTGGCGCGGCGAACCGGATTGTAGATCGAATCGATTCGGACGACATCCACCGGCAGCGTTTTGTCGATGACGTGCTGATCGGCTTCGACGTAGCCGCGGCCACGGCCGACGTATAGCTCGACGTTGATCTCGCGGTCGCCCTGCAGCGTGAAGAGGTGCTGGTTGCGGTCGACGATGGTGACGCCCCCCTGGCCCTCGATGTCAGCGGCGGTTACGGGGCCCGCTGAATTCTTGGTAATGCGGAGAACGGTGTTCTCGACACCCTCGTCGAGAGTGAGCGTGAGCGTCTTGAGATTGCCGATGATCTGGTGGACGTCCTCGACCACGCCCGGGATGGTCTGGTGCTCGTGCAGAACGCCGTCGATCCGGAATCCCCACACGGCCGAGCCGCGCAGCGACGAAAGGAGAAGACGCCGCATGGCGTTCCCCAGGGTGTGTCCGAATCCGCGCTCGAGCGGCTGAAGGCGAAATTCTGCGATGTTGGGATTGTCTTCGCGCTTCGTCGCTTCGACTAGCTGCGGACGGACAAGTCCCCGGAGATCAATTGCGGTTGCCATTTTTTTTCGATTCCTTGAACGTGCCACCCCGCCCCTAACGCGCGGTGAGCCCGTAACGAGAGTTAGGGTCTCGTCCTGCTGTATGGTTTCAATACCACTGCGAATGCGATTGTACGACTGTTTCTACCTGAACTGCGCGAATACTGCGACTGCCGGGCGAAGCTGCGCGAATACTGTGACTGCCGGGTGTAACTATTTGGAGTAAAGCTCGACCACCAGCTGTTCCTGCGCGGCGATCGGAATATTCGATCTGGTGGGCCTCTCGAGCATCTTGCCGCTGAACGTCTCGCGATCCACCGCGATCCACGACAGCGGAGCGCCACGGCTGGACTGATCCATCGCCGCCATCACGCTCGCCTGCTCGCGCGACTTCATGCGGAGGCGAATCTCCTGACCCGGCTGCACGAGGAAGCTCGGGATGTCCACCGACTTCTGATTCACCTCGACATGACGGTGCCGAACGAGCTGGCGCGCCGCCTTGCGGCTGCCCGCGAATCCCATGCGGTACACGACGTTGTCGAGACGCGACTCCAGCGCGGCCAGGAGATTGTGTCCCGTGATTCCCGGGAGCGGTGCGACCCGCTCGAAGGTATTACGGAACTGCCTCTCGCTCACACCGTAAATTCGCTTGATCTTTTGCTTCTCACGAAGCTGCTTCGAATACTCCGACAACTTGCGACGGCGGGCCGTCGATGAGCCGTGCTGTCCCGGCGGCGTCGGACGACGTTCGACTGGGCACTTCTCGGTGAAGCACTTGGTCGCCTTGAGGAAAAGCTTCGTTCCCTCACGGCGGCACTGGCGACAGCTCGCATCTGTATAACGCATCGGCTAGACTCTCCGACGCTTGGGAGGACGGCAGCCGTTGTGCGGAATCGGCGTGACGTCCTTGATCGACTTGACCTGGAGGCCGGCGGCGACGAGCGCCTGGATCGCGGACTCGCGCCCCGATCCCGGTCCCTGCACTCTCACGTGCACGCGCCGAACGCCGAGCGTGACGGCCTCGCGTCCGGCCTGTTCTCCAGCCACGGTAGCGGCAAAAGGAGTTGACTTCTTCGATCCCTTGAAGCCCGCCTTACCCGACGAGCCCCATGAAATGGTGTTCCCGTGAGTATCGGTAATCGTGATCGTCGTGTTGTTGAACGTAGCGCTGACGTGGGCGATTCCTTCCGCCTCGATTATGCGCTTTACCTTCTTGCCGATTGCCATGATTACTTGGTTACCTTCTTCTTGCCGGCGATTGCGCGGCGTGGGCCCTTCTTCGTACGGGCGTTGGTGTGCGTGCGCTGACCACGAACCGGGAGCCCGCGGCGGTGACGGATGCCACGGTAGCTGCCAATGTCCATGAGGCGCTTGATATTCATCGCGATCTCGGTGCGCAGCGCACCCTCGACGCGGATGTCCTTCTCGATCGCCTGACGAAGCCGGTTCGTATCGGTGTCGGTCAGGTCGCGAATGCGCTGCTCCGCGTTGACGCCGGTCGACGCAAGAATCTTTCTGGCCGTCGCGCGCCCGATGCCGAAGATGTACGTAAGGCCGATCTCGACCTTCTTCTCGCGCGGGAGATCCACGCCAGCAATACGTGCCATTATCAGCCCTGCTTCTGCTTGTGTTTTGGATTGCGCTTGCAGATGATGCGAGTCACGCCCTGTCTTTTGATGACCTTGCAGTGCTCACAGATCGGCTTCACGCTGCTGCGAACTTTCACGTCCAACTCCCCACTTGATGGGCAAAAAGGGCCGAAGCCCTCCAAAAATTTCCGAGGTTAGCCTTTGAAATTACATGGCCAGGACGGGTAAAGCAAGCCATCCAACGGGCTCAAAGCGTGATAGCAGAGAGGGTTAGGAGGGTGCCTAGTCGAGGTTGCGTCGGAGTCGCCGGCATCCACAAAACCCAGCCCGGATTAACAGCCCGGACTAGATCGTTTTCATCACCGATCTCAGCTCGGACGCAGGCTCTTTGGCCTCGGTGATCATCCGACCGAGCACGATGTAGTCCGCCCCCGCCTTTGCCGCCTCCGCCGCGGTGACCGTCCGCTTCTGGTCGTCGGTTCTTCCGCCGGCCGGCCGGATCCCCGGGACGAGGAGCTTCAGCTTGTCGCCGTACTTCGCCCCGATTTTCTGCGCTTCTAGACCGCTGCAGACCACCCCGTGTGCGCCTACAGCCGCGCAATCTCCGGCGAGACGGAGAACCTCACCGTACACCTCGAGCGACTTACGGCCCCAGGCACTGCGGAGCATCGCGGCATCAAGCGAGGTGAGAATCGTCACGCCGAGCACACCACAGCTGGGGCCCGCTCCCTCGACCGCCGCCTCGATCATCTCGCGACCCCCGGTCGCGTGAACAGTGAGAAGCTTGGCCCCGATCGAGGCGGCGCTTCGGGCCGCGCCCCTAACCGTGTTCGGAATGTCGTGAAGCTTGAGATCGAGAAAAACGTCGTTGCCGAGTGCGCGGAGCGTCTGGACAACCTGCGGGCCCGCGGCGGTGAAAAGCTCGCCGCCGACCTTGTAGAACTTGCACGCGTCACCCAGCCGCTCGACCATCGCGAGCGCGAGATCAGCGCGGGGAAAATCGAGCGCCACGATCGGAATCGGTCGCCGCGAGCTTGCCGG
>JAYWBE010000172.1:0-1933 GCA_043781715.1 Gemmatimonadaceae bacterium | reverse complement strand
CCGTTCACCGCGTTCGCGTTCTGATCCTGACTCCCACGCGAGAGCTCGCCGCACAGGTGGAGGAGAGCTTCCGGAAGTACGGCAAGTACACCGACCTGCGCGTCGTCCCGATCTTCGGCGGTGTTGGAATCGAGCCGCAGTCCAAGGCGCTGCTGAATGGGGTGGATGTTGTAGTCGCCACGCCTGGCCGGCTGCTCGATCACATGGAGCGCCAGAACGTCTCTTTTGACGATCTCGAGGTCCTGGTTCTCGACGAGGCAGATCGCATGCTCGACATGGGATTCGCACCGCAGCTCAATCGGATCGTGGCCGAGATCCCGCCCTACCGGCAGACGCTTCTCTTCAGCGCGACGATGCCGCCTGAGGTTGAAGCCTTGGCGCGGAAGTATCTGCGGAAACCGGTGGTCGTGCAGGTCGGACGCCGCTCCGAAGCGGCCAGCACGGTGACGCACGCCGTTTACCCGGTGCCGCGCGACCGAAAGAGCACGCTGCTGGTCGAGCTGCTGAAGGAAGCGAATATGGACTCGGTTCTCATCTTCACCCGCACCAAGCATGGCGCCGATCGGGTCGTCAGGCACCTCGAGGATCAGGGAATCGCGGCGACGGCGATGCACGCCGATAAATCGCAGGGTGAGCGCACCCGCGCGCTCGAGGATTTCAAGTCAGGCAAGATCCGGGTGCTCGTCGCCACGGATATTGCCCAACGCGGGCTCGATGTAAGTGGCATCAGCCACGTCATCAACTACGATGTGCCCCAGCAGCCGGAAGATTACGTGCACCGCATCGGCCGCACTGGCCGCGCAGCGGCGACCGGCGATGCCTACACCTTCATGTCGCCCGACGAGATCGCGATGGTGCGCACCATCGAGCGCATGATCGGGCAGCAGATACCGCGGATCTCAGTTCCGGGCTACGATTTCGGGACGACCTCGGATGTGGCGGTTCCTGTTGCATCCGAGCCGGATCCCGTGGACATCGCCGCGCCGGCGTCGATCAATGCCGAAGGCGACCCAGTCGCGACACAAAAACGGTATCGACGGACGCGTTCCGTCGCACGAAGACGCTGAGGTTCGCGGCGCCGTAGCCCATGCCAGTCGCCGAGTAGGACATCCGCACACGACTCGCCGAGAGCTGAACTCCGTGATCCACTCCGATCTCCCGCTTTCGAAGCGTGTCGACTCCAACACTGACGTAGATGGTCCGAGTCACGGTGTCGATATCGACCGTCGTCTGCGCAGAACGCGCGATCGCGATGTGTCGAGCGCCGCTGAAAGTCGATTCGATCTCCACGACCGCGCCGCGAACGCGGACCCTGTCGAGCAATTCGCCGGCCCATGGTATGGCGATGGCGGAGAGCACTCCCAGAATGCAGATCGTGATCGTGAGCTCGATGATGGTGAACGCGTTTCGCATCAGTGCCTATCCTTCCGCCGGGTTAGCTGGTTAGATAGCATATGAGAGAAGAACGCTACGCAGCTGTCCCGAATCATCCGAACGTATTCATCCCGTTCCAACGTAAAATGAAAGGACTATTCCTCATGGGCGCCGCTGCCAGCGCGCTCATCGTCGCTTGCACGCCGCCGTCAACGACCCCGTCGAGAATTCCTGCAACCGAGATCCCGCGACCGACTCCGCCGCTCGTTCTTCCTCCATTTCAGATGGACTCGAGTCTGCCAATCGATCGCGTTCTCCCTTTTCAGCAGACGCCGCTGATCGTCTGGGGCCCGCCGCCCGACGGAATCACCCACCCCGAGCGAGTGCGAAGGTACGACCTTCAGCATCAGGTGACGATCGTCCGCTTCGACTGGCCGCGTCAGGCGGTCGTTGGAACGACGACCCTGACCGTCGCGGGACTTCCGGGCGCCGCGCCACTCTCGAATCTTGTGATCGATGCCGGCGACATGACGTTCAAGAGCGTCGCCACCGGCACCAC
>JAYWBE010000171.1:0-1934 GCA_043781715.1 Gemmatimonadaceae bacterium | reverse complement strand
GTGCGGGTTCGCGGAGACTGCCGCGACCCGATCAGCCCGTCCTCAACTCAGAACGCAAAACCGACACTGGTATTTACTCGCCTCTGGCGATTATTCGTAAACAGCACGTTCACGCTCGTCCCGGGGTTGAGGTACCCAACCCAGAACCCCGCGCCAGCGGCCGAGTGCCAGCCACCGGGCGAATCGCCGTTCAGATAAACTCGCCCGATATCCGAGAAGCCCAGCGCTCCGACGTCGAGCGGGAGGATGAAGGGCAATTTCGCGATTGGAACGCGCAGCTCCGCACTTCCATATAGCGACGCGTCTCCCGCGTATCTCTGGCGCTCTTCCGTCCTGAATGTTTCCGATCCGCCGAGAAACGCGGCGTCGAAGTACGGAAAGTTGCCCCACAGCTTCTTGCCGCCGGCGCGAAACGCCAGGACAGGCTTCTTCGGGACGGGCAATGTGAAAAAGGCCGCTGCCCAGCCATCGACAGCTTCGTATGGAGTCGCGACATCCCAGGATCCCGGATATCCGGTTCCCGCAACGTCGAACACCAACCGCGGTTTCAACGTATCCGGGATGTAGCGACTATCGAGGTGCACTTTGAGCCGAAGCCCCGCCTGGCCGAATCGCGTGAAGCCGTACGGCCGCTGCTGCGCGATGAACCGGCCGCTCAGACTGTCGGTGGTGGTGTACCGGACGATCGCCCCGATAGAAATGTCGCTGACCGGGCTGAACGACCGGCCAATACCCGGATTGAGCTGCCACTGCCTCTGCCTTACGCCGTAGAAACTTCCACGCAGATCCGGAACGTCGTTACCAAAGCCGTGGAACTGGACGACCTCGAACTGCGACATGCCGGCCGTCACGGGAATGTGCACGTCGGATTCTTCGAATCGCTTGTCCAGCGCGCTGCGAATCCGCATGCGATTGCTCGCCGTCGAATACGCGACATCCGCTTGCATCATGCTCGAGTACGGGACCTTGCGGAACCCGTATCCATAGCGGAGCAGCCCGACCACGGGATAGATCCCGAGACCGCGCTGAGAGTGCACCCCGCCGATCGGACGAATCTTGGAGCCATTGTCGGTCAAAGGAGGGATCAGCTTGCCATAAGCGCGCACCCACGGCCTGCGATTGAAGTAGTGGTTGAACGCGTTGTCGACATTGATCTTCTCGTCGACGGTGTCCCTGGCATATTTCACGTCCTGCACTGTTCCGACATCATAGAACCGCGTCGGATTCCTCTTGCCATCCACCGTCGAAAGATCTACAAACGCATTGGTGCCATTGCCGCCGATGATCCTCACCGGGATACTCCGTCGCACATTTCCTTCGACGGTAGCCCGGTCATCGCCGCCGTGCAGGTAGATGCGAATCTCCTTCGTTTCGCCCAGGTCGAAGCGCCGCGCGAAGTAGGGAGCGCTGTTCCCTGATTGGATGCGAACATCCACGATTCCCTCGCCGGAGCGAACCACAGTCGCCTGATCGTCGGCATCCGTACCATGGATGTCGGCAACTCGCCATAGCTCGTGGTAATAGCGATCGGCAGCGCCGCGCAGCCCGTTGCGCCGCGCTTTCAGCGTGGCGGCAATCCCGCGGGAGCTGCTCGCGTACTCCGGCGGTAACGCTCCAATCGCATTGTCGATCACCGGATCGGTAATCTTTTGCATCAGGCTGGTCGCGACCGAATCCCAGACCGATTTGTCGAGGCTCCCCAGCATTCGGCGGTCGAACTCGCCGGCGTTGGCGAACAGATGCGTGGGATTCGGATACTCACTTTCGAAGGTGATGAGACTCGGCTGCACGAAGCGCGCGATACTGAGCACCAGGCCCTCGTACGACACGAACGCCTTGTCGCGATCAACCGCAATGGGTTCCCATGGCGCATCCTTTTTGCCTAGCTGCGCCCACTTCCATTGGTCCGGATGCCGATCGTTGTCGCCGATCAG
>JAYWBE010000170.1:0-6142 GCA_043781715.1 Gemmatimonadaceae bacterium | reverse complement strand
CGACGCCCCTCGCGAGTGCGTGGTCGTTGAAATTCGCCGACACACCCTTCAAGCGTAGCCCGACGGAGCTGTATGACCGCCCGCCCGTGTGGCCATGGAACTGGTATGTGCTCTCCGCGAGATAGAGTCCGAGCGACGTCGCTGCGCTACCCGGCGCATTCGAGAAACGAGTCGGAGTCCCGTATTGCGTCCGCGACGACCCGCGGCCATGCGCGACCGTGAATGGACCTTCGAGAATCCTGAGCGCCCGCATGTCGAAGATGTAGCCGCGTGGCTCGGTGCTCGGCAGACCGTAGTCGACAAAGTACAACACCGGCTTCCTCACCTCGTCGGGGTGCGCGGCCATATAGGCGAAGTAGCTCCGGAACGCGGACTCGAGCGCCTTTGGATGACTCAGCGGCCGCACGGCTCCAGCGAAGGCGCGAAGAGCCGCATAGCTCTTTGCCAAGAGAGTGCGCTTCGCTGTCGCATCTGCATCTGCTGAGACCGCTGGACGGATACCTGCCACCAGTGGTGTTGCCCCAAAGTGAACGGGGCCGTGTGGGTCGGCTCCGGGGATCAACCGCGGGCCAACCAGGATCAAGACGAAAGCGCCGATGAGTCCGTTCTTCAGATATTTGCCCAGCTCCACTCTCGGCTCCTCTCGATCAGCGGCGCCTTGGCGCCAGTACATGACAGAATACGGGAGGGGACTAGACCTCCTGAAACAAAACTTCGGGTTACACTGTTGGACTCCTAAGGTATCGAGTTGGAAACGCGATTCACAACCCCAGTTCGTCGCGCCAAGGTGGCGTTCCCGATCGCTCAGTGAGAAGTCGCCGAGCGATACGTATCCCCGTCGCAATTGCATCGGCGATCTCGTCCTCCACCGCGAAGATGTCTTTGACATCGCGGTCGAACACGTCTGCCCACTGCATCACGTCGTGCTAACGTGTCAGCCCCTATTAAGTAGCAGAATGGGGTGGAAGGTTGGCATGAGAGCTAAACCCCTCTATCGCGGGATTAACATCCGGCCGAGGTGAGCGTCTACTCTAGAGCACGCCGCGAGGGAGACCATGCGTATAACAAAACTGATCGGAATTGTTGCGGCGATCCTCCTCAGCGTCGCGCCCGTTGGCGTATCCGCGCAGAAATCCGGTGCGAAGAGCCCGGCGAAAACCGCTATAGTGCGCTCCGATGTGCGCGAGCTTCCCGCCGACCAGCAGATAATCCAGGCATTGAATCGCCTCACCTTCGGCGCGAAACCCGGCGACATCCTCAAGGTACGCGCGATCGGTCTCGACAACTGGATCAATCAGCAGCTCCGACCCGAGAAGATCAACGATGACGCGATCAACGCGTTCGTCGGGAATTATTCCGCGCTCAGCCAGAATCAGAACGACCTGCTCTCGCAATACGCCGAGCAGCAACGCGCGCGCCAGCAGGTGCGTCGGGAGAGGGCGGACTCGAACGCGATGAGCGCCGCGGACAGCATCGCGCTCCGCCAGCAGCTTCAACAGCGCTTCAATCTCACGCGGCAAGTGGTGACGCAGCTCCAGTCATCGCGCGTCGCGCGCGCGGTCGCAAGCGAGCGGCAGCTTCAGGAAGTGATGACGGATTTCTGGGAGAACCACTTCAACATCTACGCGCAGAAGGGCGGGCCAGAGCCGTACTACCTGACGGACTTCGATCAGAATGTCATCCGCCCGCGCGCGCTCAAGAAATTCCGCGACCTGCTCGAAGCGGTGGCGCAGAGCCCGGCGATGCTCTTCTATCTCGACAACGCGCGCAGCATGGCTGACAGCAGTCGTCCGACGCTCCGCGCACAGAACGAGCTGCCCCGGGCTCGCCCGTTCGGCAGGGGCGGATTGGGCAGCATTATGGGAACCATGCGGGCCGGGCAACAGAGGCAGCGGCAACAACAGCAAGAGCAGCAGCAGCAGCGACAGCGCCAGGGCCTCAACGAGAACTACGGCCGCGAGCTGCTCGAGCTGCACACACTGGGCGTGGACGGCGGATACACCCAGCAGGACGTGATCAACGTGGCGCGCGCCTTCACCGGCTGGACGATCAAGCCTCCCGCACAGGGCGGCGGTTTTATCTTCCGTCCGCAGGTGCACGACGCGGGCGAAAAGCTGGTGCTCGGCCACAAGCTCGCCGCGGGCCGCGGGATTGAAGACGCGGAAGATGTGCTCGACATTCTGGCGAAGAGTCCGGCGACCGCGCACTTCATCTCATTCAAGCTGGCGCGCCGCTTTGTGAGTGATTCTCCGTCGAAGGCACTGGTCGATCACGCAACTCAAGTTTATCTCGGGACCGGCGGCGACATCCGCGAGGTGCTGCGCTCCATCATTACTTCGCCCGAGTTCTTCTCGCAGCAGGCGTTTCGCAGCAAGGTGAAATCGCCATTCGAGGTAGTCGTGAGCGCGATGCGGGCGCTCAACGCCCCGCCCGACAGCACGCCGCGCACCGCGCAGGTGATCGCGTACCTCGGACAACCGATCTTCGGACACCAGGCGCCCAACGGGTGGCCCGAGACCGGCGAATCGTGGATGAACACGGGCGCGATCCTGAACCGAATCAACTTCGGAATGGCAGCCGCGGCGGGACGTCTTCCGGGTGCCGACATCCGCACGCTGCCAGCCCTCGACACGATCGGCTCGGCGCCGCGCGACAAGCAGGTCGATGCGGTCGTCGCGACGATACTGAACGGAATGGTGTCTCCCGATACGCGCGCCGTACTGCTCTCGGGCGAGCATCCGATGCTCGCCAATGGCGCGGGGGCGGCTGGAATACAGAACATGTCCCCGGCCGAGGCAAACCCTGACTCAGAGATGTCGGGCGAGGCAATGGCCGGCGGCGCCAATGGACAAAATGCCGCGCGCGCGCGGCGCAATCAGAATCAGGGCGGGAAACGCGGAGCACTCCAGGGCCGTGGCTTTGCGAACATCCCGCAGCTCACCGGACTCTCGCAGATCGTGGGACTCGCTCTCGGCTCACCAGAGTTTCAGCGGCACTAGGAGATCCACATGGAACGCAGAGCATTCGTGAAGTCGGGCGCACTGGCGCTCGTAACGATGGGATTGAGCCCGAGCTTTCTCCGGCGCACAGCGTTCGGGATGGAGCTGGTCAACGCGCCCAAGGGAAAGGTGTTGATCTGCCTCTTCCAGCGCGGAGCCGCCGATGCGCTCAACATCGTCGTCCCGCACGGCGAGCGTGCGTACTACGCGATGCGTCCCTCCATAAACATTCCCCAGCCATCTCGGGGGAGTCCCGGCGGAGCGATCGATCTCGACGGATTCTTCGGACTGCACCCAGCGCTCGCGCCGCTCAAGCCTCTCTACGATCGGAAATTGCTCGCACCGATTCACGCGGTGGGCAGTCCGAGCACGACGCGCTCGCACTTCGATGCGCAGGACTACATGGAGACGGGCACGCCCGACAACAAGGGAACGGCGGACGGCTGGCTCAATCGCTATCTCGCCGTGAAGGGAACGTGCGACGAGTGCAACCTCGCCAAGACTCCTTTCCGCGCTGTATCACTGACGCCGCAGACGCCACGGATTCTCGAAGGGCCGAGGGCGACTGTCGCGATGAACAGCCTCGACGAGTTCAGCGTGCGCGCCACCGGCAGCTCGGCGGAGCGTCTCGAAGCATTGTACCGCACGGGATCAGCCGATCTCGTGCACGGAACCGGTGCCGAGATGTTCGACGCGGTCAAGATGCTGCGCTCGGCGAATCCTCAGAAATATCTGCCGCAGAACAACGCCGAGTATCCGAGATCGCAGTTCGGGCTGCGGCTGCTGCAGATTGCGCAGCTGATCAAGGCCAATGTGGGGCTCGAGATCGCGTTCGCCGATGTCGGCGGCTGGGACACGCACGTGAATCAGGGAGGGTCGACTGGGCAGCTCGCGCAGCGGCTCGACGATTTCTCCAGATCGATCGCGGCGCTCGTCACGGATCTTGGCGACAGGATGGACGACGTCGTGATTCTCACCATGTCCGAGTTCGGGCGCATGGCGAGAGAGAACGGAAATCGCGGGACGGATCACGGTCACGCCGGCGCGCTGTTCGTGATCGGCGGGCACGTGAAGGGCGGTAAGGTGCACGGACGTTGGCCCGGGCTCGAGCAGGAGCAGCTCTATGAGGGCCGCGATCTCGCCCTCACAACCGATTTCCGTTCGGTGTTCGCTGAGGTCGTGCAACACCATCTCGGAGCTAGTGCCTTAGACCGAATCTTTCCCGGATTCGTCGCGTCGCCTCGGGATTTTCTCGGCGTCGTTTAGTTTCCTAGAGATCTCTGCTCGGGTCGAGTCGCGGTATCCTCTTCGCGGCTACGCTCGCTTGGTCGGAGCCCCTAACGACGCTCCTTCGCTCCGCTCAGTCGCGGGTCTCCTTCTCGCGCTCGCTTTGGAAAGCCGCTACGAGGACACCGCGCCTCTCCCATATAGCTCCGTAACTGCACGCGCCGTGAGGGGCGGCGACACAGAGACCCAGCGCCGGCTCCGGTCTCCCGGCACGAACTTCGAGCTGATGGTTCCTCGCCCGGGGAGCGCAGTCGGAGCGATATTCAAAGCACGGGCCCCGCAGTTTGACAGCGTCTTGGATCGGATTGACCAGTGCGGGAGAGGCGATGGGTCCCCGTAGGCCGCTTTCCAAAGCGAGCGCGAGGAGGAGACCCGCGACCGAGCAGAGCGAGGGAGTGTACTTAGGGGCTCCGACCAAGCGAGCGTAGCGGCCGAAGGGGATCCACCGACTCGACCCAAACCGAGATCTCTCGAACCATCCCGCTGAAAACTGCCAGGGTCAGAACTTGAAGATCTTGCCGAGCGCTTTGCTGATTTTCTTGCCGAAATCGTTCGACCAGTCGCGCTGGTTCTGCCAGTCTCCGCTGTTCTGATTGTCGCCCGTGTCGGGGCCGTGCTCGGGGCATGGGATCGTCGGAAGGGGCAGCTCGGGCTTGTAGTACTCGTTGCGACTCACCGGGCACCATTCGGTCGCCAGGTATCCGCTCGTCGGATCGATGATGCGCTCCACCATTCCGGCCGGCGGGTTCCACGCGTTCGGTGATGGGTACTCGCGCCAGCCATTCTGATAGAAGTCAGCCCACGCGGGCGCGGCGAGCCTGCCGCCCGATGCGTCGCCGCTGATCGGCGCGGGATTGTCGAAGCCGAACCAGAACGCCGCGACGATCGTCGGCGTGTAGCCGACGAACCACACGTCCGTGCCGCTGTTCGTCGTTCCCGTCTTGCCGGCAACGAGCCCTTTCACGCCGTACTCGCGGACGACTTTGCCGGTGCCGTAGTCGACGACCGACTGCAGCATCGATGTTACCTGATAGGCGTCACGGGGATCCATCACCTGAACCGGATTCGGGTCGGCCTCCGGAGGAATCCAGATGGGAACATCGTCGGAAGTAGAAATGCTTCGAACGAGTCGAGGCTTCACCTTGTAGCCACCGTTCGCAAACGGCGCGTACGCGGTGACGAGCTCGATCGGCGTCACCTCGACGGAGCCGAGCGCCATCGACGGGACGTTTGGAAGCGGACTGACGATTCCGTTCTTATGCGCGGTCTCGATGATTCGCGGAATCCCGACCGCCTGACTGACGCGCACCGTCGCGGCGTTGGCCGATTTGATCAGCGCCTTGCGGAAGGTGATGCGTCCCAGGTACTCGTCGTTGTAGTTGGACGGCGACCAGACGTTGCGTCCCTGAATCACGTCGATGGGATCGTCATCCACTTCGGACGATGGCGTATATCCCGAAGCCATTGCTGCCGCATAGACGAACGGCTTGAACGCTGAGCCGGGCTGGCGATGCGCGAGCAGCGCGCGGTTGAAGTTGCCGCGCTCGTACTGGCGTCCCCCACTCAGCGCACGGATGTCGCCGTTGCGGGGATCGATTGCCACCATCGCGCCCTGTATCAGAGCGCGACGACCCGTCTCCGACTGGATCGAGGCAGCCTGGCGCCGAACCGCGCGATCGGCGGCGATCTGGGCGTTGCGATCCAATGTTGTCCGAACGGTGAGGTCGACGATGTCGGCGCTTCCGCTCTGGATGATCGAATCGACTTTCGCGCGCACCGCGTCGAGCGCGTACGAATCGTTCGGGTCCCGGGGCCGATACTCATCGCGCGCGATGCGGAGTGGCTGCGCCTGGAGT
>JAYWBE010000169.1:0-1939 GCA_043781715.1 Gemmatimonadaceae bacterium | reverse complement strand
CTCGAGAACCGACCTTCCCAGCGCCAGGTCCCCTTTGCTGCGCGCGTGGATCGTCGCCAGCGCCTGACCTTTGGTGACACGATTTCCCGGCTTCGCTGTGATCACGAATCCGACTGAGGGATCGACCTTGTCCTCCATGTTCCGGCGGCCACCGCCGAGCGCGATGACTCCGTAGCCGATCGCGCGCGGATCCACGGACTGTACGACCCCGTCGCGCTTCGCGACGAAGGTCTCCCGGTGCGCGGCAAGGGGCAGACGCGTCGGGTCGCGTACCACTCCATTATCGCCACCCTGGGCCGACACGATTTCCTCGAGCTTGAGGAGCGCCTTCCCGGAATTGATCGCGTCGCGCATCAACGTTTGCGCTCCCTCCATCGTTGTGGCGACGGTCGCGAGGACGAGCATCGCCGCCCCAAGCGCCATCGTCACCTCGATCAGGTCGAGGGGCCCGGCGCCCTTCAATACCTCTATCGCCTCCGCGACCTCGAGAGCGTTGCCACATGCGTGGCCGAGAGGACGATCCATCGCCGTGAGGAACGCGACCACGGGACACCCATGTGCGGATCCAAGATCAATCATTGCCTTCGCAAGCTCCAGCTCGTCCTCGAGCTTCGGGAGGAACGATCCCGATCCGCGCTTGATGTCGAGCACCAGCCCCGTCAGGTCCTCCGAGATTTTCTTGCTCATGATGCTGGCCGCGATGAGCGGAATCACCTCCACCGTCGCCGTCGCGTCGCGCAGCGCGTACAACTTCCGGTCCGCGGGAACGATCTCGTCCGTCTGGCTCAGCATCGCGCAACCGATTCTCGCGATCTGCTTCTCCGCCTCGGCCAGCGTCAGCGCCGTCCTGAAGCCCGGAATCGCCTCCAGCTTGTCGAGCGTGCCTCCGGTGTGGCCGAGTCCGCGTCCCGACATCATCGGCACCGCGACACCGAGTGACGCGATGAGTGGCGCGAGGATGAGCGATGTCTTGTCTCCAACGCCGCCCGTCGAGTGCTTGTCGATTCGTGCCATGGGCAGGCGGGAGAGGTCAAGTCTTTTTCCGCTCTCGAGCATCGCCTCCATCATCGCGTTCATCTCACCCTGATCGAGGCCGCGGAAGTACACCGCCATCAGCAGCGCGGCCACCTGATAGTCGGGTACGCGGCCCTCGGCGTAGGCGAGCACGAGCTCCCGAATCTCCGGCCCCTCCAGCCGCCCGCCGTCCCGTTTGCGTTCGATCAGACGTGGTACGATCATTTAGGCTCAGCCGGGGTACTTGTTACAGTCAACATCACCTCGTAATCGGAGTTCATATGCGTGCCCTTCAGTACCTGTCTGCAGGAATGCTGCTCGCCGCCTCAATGGCGGGGGCCCAGACGGCAGCCGAACACATTGCGCTTGGCGACAAAGAATACGTCGCCATGAACGCTCCCGCTGCTCTGCAGCATTACGAGGAAGCAATCAAGGTTGATCCCAAGAACTACGAGGCCCTCTGGAAGGCATCGAGATCTGCAGTCGATCTCGGGTCGTACGAGCGCGACGACGAAAAGCGCGGCCTCGATTTCAGGAATGCCGAGCTATACGCCCGGCGCGCCGTCGAAGCCAACCCGGGAGACGCCGAGGGGCATTTCAATCTTGCCCGGGCACTGGGGAAAAACGCGCTGACCCAGGGACCGAAGGCGCGGATCAAATACGCCAAAGACGTCCGCACCCACGCCCTCGAGTGCCTCAAGATCGATCCCAAGCAGCCCGGCTGCCTACACGTGATGGGAATGTGGAACGCCGAGGTGATGCGGCTGAGCGGCTTCACGCGCATGATGGCGAAGACCTTCCTCGGCGGGCAAGTGTTCGAATCGGCCAGCTGGCCGGAAGCGAAGCGCTACATGGAAGAATCGGTCGCCAATGAGCCGGACCGGATCGTTCATCACCTCGATCTCGGCGGGGTCTACAAGAACAT
>JAYWBE010000168.1:0-6156 GCA_043781715.1 Gemmatimonadaceae bacterium | reverse complement strand
TCAATGATCTCCACCTCCGCTTTTCCGTTCGCGATGATCAACTTTCCAACAGACGGGGAAATATTGAATCGCTTCGCGCCAGCCGATCCAGAATTGACGAAAAGCCTTCCGTCATGCCGTGTGACGAGCGGCCGGTGAGTGTGGCCGTAGACGACGACATCCGCATCATAGCGCACGGCCAGGTTCGCCGGCGTGGGACTCCCGACCTCGTGACCGTGGCTGACGTGCACCCGTAATCCGCCGACCTCGAGGACGATCTCTTCGGCCAGCCCCGGCTCGCCAAGCGGGTCGGTGTTGCCGTACACCGCCTTGACCGGCGCGATCAGACGCAGCTCGTCGAGAATCGCGGAGCCACCCACATCACCGGCGTGAAGAATCAGCTCTACTCCCGTTAGGGCGTCGTGAACGCCCGGACGAATCAGTCCGTGCGTGTCGGAGATGAGGCCCAGCACGTGCGCGTCGGAGTGTGGCATGACCTCTTCTATATATTAGGAGGCACATGCCGTGGCTACGACTCGCGTTCCGACTGGGGTTGCGGACAATACGCCGTCCGCGACTTGCGCTCGATCTGATCCGGATCACCTGGCGATTCAGGTCCAACACCTGGTACCGTCAGTTTCCCTTTCTTCCGTTGCCCGATCCCACGTATCTCCGCTGGCGTATGTACACCGCATATGGGGACTACGATGCCGTCCCTTCCGTCACTGACGTCGAGCGTTATGCCCGCTGGGCGAGTGTAAACGAGTGAGTGCCGCCATCGCCGAGGCATTGTCCCTCGAAAATTTGGTCAAGGCGCAAGCGTACGGGTTGGGGTTCGATCTCGTCGGTATCACCTCGCTCGGCTCGATGGAGACCGCCGACGCGTTCGACTCGTGGATCGAGAGCGGATACGCGGGCGAAATGGACTATCTCCCGCGCGGTTCGGCGAAGCGCCGCGACTCCAAGCTGCCCGTTCCCGGTGCCACAAGCGCGATCGTCGTCGGTTTGAATTACGGCGGTCGCGAGCCGAGCGGGCCTGTCGCGCGTTATGCCCGGGGAGACGACTACCACGAGGTCATGACGGCCAGGCTCGACCAGCTGCATCGCTGGCTCGAGTCGGAGGCCTGCCGCCAGATCCGCGGAAAGGCCTACGTCGACACCGGGCCTATTCTCGAGCGCGATCTCGCGCGTCGCGCCGGGCTCGGTTGGTTCGGGAAGAACACCAACCTCGTGAATCCCCGCCTTGGATCTTTTTTCTTCATCGGCGTCCTGCTGGTTGACGTCGATCTCGCGCCCGACGCGCCATTCGAGGCGGAACGATGCGGCAGCTGCACTCGTTGTTTGGACGCCTGTCCAACGGATGCCTTCGTCGAGCCACGCGTGCTCGACGCCACGAAGTGCATTTCCTACCTCACGATCGAGGCAAAGGGCGCGATTTCACTGGAGCAGCGCGAGAAGATCGGCGGTCTCGTCTACGGTTGCGACATCTGCCAGGACGTGTGTCCCTGGAACGTGCGATTCTCCCATGATATCCGCGAAGAGGCATTCCGCTCACGCGAAGTTCTCGACGGCGATGCGCGAGCAGTGGCGGGGAGAATTCTGTCGATGGATGACGACTCATTCCGCCGAGAGTTCAAAGGGTCGCCGATGAAACGTGCGAAGCGGCGGGGACTCGCGCGCAACGCGGCAATAGCCCTCGGCAACGTTGGAACGGCTGACGACGTGGCCACGCTCGTCGCGGCGCTCGACGACCCGGAGCCGCTAGTCGCGGAGCACGCCGCGTGGGCGCTCGAACGAATCAGGAGCAACATTCCCGTTCGCTGACACCAGGATTACAGCGGCGTCGCGAGCTTGCAACAAACCGGCGGGATAATACGTTCAATCCACAAACTCATGAAGAAATCGTTCAGAGACAGCCTGTTCGTTCTCGCGCTCGCGCTCATCGCGGTCGCGACCGCGTCGGCGCAGGACGCGCCACGCTACACGGCGGCGGACGTGCGTTTCATGCAAGGGATGATCGGGCATCACGCGCAGGCGCTGGCGATGACCGTGCTCATACCGGACCGCACGACCCGCCAGGATATTCGCCTCCTCGGCCAACGCATCGAGGTTTCCCAAAAGGACGAGATCGCGATGATGAAGCAATGGCTGAAGGACCGTCACCAGGTTCCCGCCAGCGACGCACAACACGATCCTCGGGCCGCGGCCGGTCACTCCATGAACATGCCAGGCATGGCGATGTCGGACACGCTCATGCCGGGAATGCTCACCACCGAGCAGCTCGCGGATCTGGCCAGGACGAACGGCGACGAGTTCAACAAACTCTTCCTCAGGGACATGATCCGCCATCACGAGGGAGCGCTGGCGATGGTCGCCAGCCTGCTCGGCACCACCGGTTCAGCGCAGGAGTCTGAAGTTTTTCGTTTCGCGTCCGAGGTGGATTCCGACCAGCGCGCCGAGATTGCGCGCATGAACGCTCTTCTCGATGCGCTTGGTCCCACTGGCTCAACGACGCACCGTTGAGCAACTCCAGTCTGAAGCACCATACCCCCACCCAGAGAAAACGTAAATGACACCGAGATCCACGTTCCCGTCTTCGCCTGCTCGATGGAGCATCCTTCACCTCCGGCATCTGCTTATACTCGCCGGATCGCTTCTCGCGGCGACTGCCGGAGCGCAGGGCGATAGCGTCGCCATAAGCCATGGTGACCCGCGGATCGGTCTCCGCGCCGGCTATAACGATGCGGCCGAAGGCGCTCGCAACATGGAGCTGATCGGCCACGGGGCGCGACCCCAGAACTTCGGGAACGTCCAGAACCCGGGCGATTTCGCCTTCCTCAATGGCGACCTCGCGTTCAGCGGGAACTACGCGTTCCAGGGCGGATTCAATGGGCTCCAGATCTGGGACATTTCCAATCCCAAGAGTCCGACGCTCCGTACGTCACTGGTGTGCCCAGGCGGTCAGGGCGATCCCTCCGTTTACAAGAATTTGTTGTTCTTCTCGGTGGAAGAGACCCGCGGACGTGTGGACTGCGGTACCCAGGGAGTGACAGACACCGTCAGCGCCGAGCGTTTTCGCGGCGTCCGCATCTTCGACATCAGCGACCTCGATCATCCGAAGCAGGTGGCCGCGGTACAGACCTGCCGTGGATCGCACACGCACACCCTGGTGATCGATCCGAACGATCCGGAGAACGTCTACATCTACGTCTCCGGCACCAGCGTGGTTCGCTCGGGTTCCGAGCTGGCCGGCTGCGCGCCCGGCGCATCTCTATCGGATACGACGACATCGCTGTTCCGGATCGACATCATCAAGGTCCCGGTCGCGGCTCCCCAGAACGCGCGGGTCGTCAACTCTCCGCGGATATTCGCGGACTCGATGGGCGCCATCGCGGGACTGTGGAAGGGCGGCGCGCACGGTGCTGGAACGCAGTCAACGTCGCAGACGAATCAGTGCCACGACATCACGGTCTACACGGCGATTGGATTGGCGGCCGGCGCGTGCTCCGGGAATGGCATTCTCCTGGACATCCGTGATCCGGCGAATCCCAAGCGCATCGCCGCCGTGATGGATCCGAACTTCGCTTACTGGCATTCAGCGACCTTCAACAACGACGGGACGAAGGTGCTGTTCACCGACGAGTGGGGCGGCGGAATGGCGCCGCGGTGCCGCGCAACCGACAAGCTCACCTGGGGCGCGGACGCGATTTTCTACCGCGCCGGCGACAGGCTGACTCCGGCCGGCTACTACAAGCTCCCGGTGGTGCAGACCGACCAGGAGAACTGCGTCGCCCACAACGGCTCGCTTATTCCTGTTCCGGGCCGCGACATCATGACGCAGGCGTGGTACCAGGGGGGCATCTCGGTATTCGATTTCACGGATCCCGCGCATCCGAAGGAGATCGCGTTCTTTGACCGTGGACCGATGGATTCGACCAAGCTGCTGCTCGGCGGCGACTGGGGGACGTACTGGTACAACGGCCACATCTACGCCTCGGAGATCGATCGCGGGCTGGATGTGCTCGACCTCAAGCCGAGCGACCAGCTGTCGCAGAACGAGATCGATGCGGCGAAGCTGGTGCACTTCGATGTGTTCAATCCGCAGAACCAGCCGAGACTGGAGTGGCCGGCGAGCTACGTCGTAGCGCGCGCGTATCTCGATCAGCTCGTCCGCGATAAAGGCATTCCGCGCGATCGGTCTACCAGCATTGCACGCGAGCTCGGTCGTGCGGAAAAGCTGAAAGGCGCGAGCGAGAGAACCGCATTGACACAGTTGGCAACCCGGATCGATCGAGACGTCCGCGCATCTTCGGACCCAACCCGCGTGCAAGCACTCGCGGGGACGATAAGAGGTCTCGCCAAAATGCAGCGCTGATTCGGCAACCACCGGAAACATTGCCCGGACTTTCCCCAGCCAATTCGCATTGCAGATCGCCGACGCTTTCACAGCGTCGGCGCCTCTGTTTCGGCCTTGCTCAGTTCTGGTGCGGACGTTTCAAGCCAACTGCAACTGCGAGAAGAGTAAGGTTGGAGGTGCGAGGTAATGGGTATGAGGTAGGAGGTAAACGCGCGAAGTCTGCGCCTTACCTCATACCTCGCACCTAGCTCCTGGGGCCTTCCCAGGCGTCGCGTTTTAAACTCAGCCCACGTGCCTCGTGTCAGGGACGAGATCCTGGACCGCCCTCCGAAGATAGGCCCCTGCGTCGCCCTCAAGTGTCGGATCCCACTCCTCGGCCAGCTCCGAGAGATGCGCGCGCCGCGCCGAAACGAGACGCTCGAGCACCTGGCATCCGGCGGCGGTGAGCTCGGAATGCGTGGTCGACTCGGCGCGCGGGATGGTGACCAGTCCGCGCCTTCGCAGCTCCTCGAGAGCAGCCTGCGCACGCTTGGCCGGGATTCCGCGGCGGCGCGCAAGCTCGAACGGTGAAATCGTGGGCTCAAGCTCGACTTGAACGAGAAGCCAGGCCGCGAGCGCGCTCAGAGTCTCTCCGGCGCGCGCGACGATCAGCTCGATGTGCGCGCGCTGCACATCACGATCGGCGAGCGAGGCGAGGGCAGCGTACAGATGCGCGGCGACGGCATCCTCGTCCGACGGGCGGGCGAATGCCTCACCGGCCTCGTTTCCCGCATCGCGCGCCGACGCCGCAACGGTTGCTCGAAGCGGCCGCTCCGGAAGGAACCAGGCGAGAACGAATCCAATCGCGCACACAACGGTGGCGACGAGGAACACGGTGTCGAGCGACGCCGTGAACGCCGCCGCATACGCGGCGCGAGCCGGAGGCGGGAGTTGCAACAGCGCTTGTACGCTCATGTTGCGGGCCGCTCCATTCGCCACCGTGCCGGGAGGCAGCAGGCGGACGAGGTTCACGCTCAGTCGCGCCGCGAATATTGCTCCGAGAATAGCGGTGCCGAGGGATCCGCCGATGAGCCGGAACAGCGTCGCCCCGGAAGTCGCCACTCCGAGATCACGGTACTCGATGTCGTTCTGCACCGCGATCACGAGAACCTGCATCACCATTCCGAGTCCGACGCCAAGCACGAGCATTAGCAGTGACGCGGTGGCGTTCGTGCTTTGCGGCGTGAGGCGCGACAGCAGAAAGAGTCCCACCGTCATGACCGCGGTGCCGAGCACCGGAAATATCTTGTAGCGGCCGGTGCGGCTGATCAGCTGGCCCGACATGATCGAGGTAACCAGCATGCCGCCCATCATCGGCACCATCTGCATTCCCGACGCGGTCGGAGTTACGCCCTTCACGACCTGCAGATAGAGGGGAAAGTAGGTGACGGATCCGAATAGAGCAAATCCTACGATCAGCCCGACGACGGAGGTGACCACGAACGTCTGCCGCTGGAAAAGATGCAGTGGCAGCACGGGCTCGGCGGCTTTACGCTCGACCATCGTGAAGAGCACCAGTGACAGCAGCGAAACGGCGATCAATCCGATAGACACCGGAGATAACCACGGATAAGCCGTTCCGCCCAGATCCGATAGAAGCGTGATGCTGCTCAGCACCACTGCGAGCAGCGAGGCACCCGCGTAATCGATCGCTCGCGGGACCCGATGTGAGAGCGACGGGAGTGTCACGGCAAGCACCACTAGCGCGGCGATACCGACCGGCAGATTGACATAGAATATCCACCGCCACGACAGGTGCGTGGTGAAATAACCGCCCAGCA
>JAYWBE010000167.1:0-1958 GCA_043781715.1 Gemmatimonadaceae bacterium | reverse complement strand
CAGGTGCTCGTGCAGAGCGGTGTGGGACGCGCGATCGCCGACGTGGCAATTGGATCACAGGCATCGCCGCTCGTGCTCGCCTGGATCGTGGCGGCGCTCATACGCGTAGCCACCGGATCGGCGACGGTGGCGATGACTACCGCCGCCGGAATCGTCGCACCTATCGCTGCCGCCATGCCGGGCACTCATGCCGAGCTGCTGGTGCTTGCGACGGGGGCCGGTTCGCTCGTGCTCTCGCACGTGAACGACTCCGGCTTCTGGCTCATCAAGGAATTCTTTAATATGACCGTCCCGCAGACGCTGAAGACGTGGACGGTGGCGGAGACCATCATTGGTGTCGCGGGACTGGGATTCACCTTGCTTCTGAGTCTTGCGATCTAATTGGGAGGTTACATGGGGATGGAGAGAAGCAGCATCCAGCGCGGCTTGACCCTCGCTGCCGTTACAGTACTCGGCGCAGTTGCATGCACACCATCGCAGCAAGCGGGAGCGCGCGTTGGCGACCCTGCGACGCTTATGTCGAACGGGTGGATCGATGTGACCGCGACCCTCGATCCGGCGACGACCCCGGTGTACGAGGGCGATGCGCCAATGAAATTCGACTTTCTCAAGGACATGCGCAAAGGCGACGCGCTGACATTGTCCGCGTATTCGCTGGGCGCGCACAGCGGAACGCACATCGACGCGCCGATGCATTTCGTGCTCGGCGGCGCATCGATCGAGCGGGTGCCGCTGGAACCACTGATCGGGCCGGCACGAGTGATCGACATCCCCGACGTTGTGCAGGCGATCGACGCCGCGGAGCTAAACCGGCACGAGTGGAGGGGTGCGCAGCGCGTGATCTTCCGCACCAGGAGCTCGCTGCGCGGCTGGATGGCATCGTCCAACTTTCATCGCGACTTCGCGTACATCGCTCCCGACGCGGCGCAGCTGATGGCCGACGCAGGCGTGCAGCTGGTGGGGATAGACTACATCTCGGCCGAGCAGTTCGGTGCACCGGCGCCGATGACGCATCGGATTCTTCTCGGCAAGGGCATTCCGATCGTCGAGGGATTGTCACTCGGGGGTGTGCGTGCCGGGGACTACGACCTGGTTGTGTTGCCGATCAAGGTAGGGGGGCATGAAGGTGCGCCGGCACGCGCAATCTTGCGGTGGCGAACTCAATAGATGCCCCTTCGTATAGGATTGGTCGGTGGCCTGCATCGAGGCGTTCGACTCGGATCAAAAGCAAGGCGGAGGGCCAGGCAGCGCCCCTCCGCCTCACCGTTTCACAACCAGCTTTATAGACCGGCTTTATGGTAGTCTTGCTCTTGCCCTAGCTGGCGCAGCTGGTCACAGCGGTGCCCGTGATCGTCGCGTCGGCTTTCGCCCAGGCGTTGCCGCCGAACGTTCCACGAGTTAGCGTGATGCCCGCCCCGGCGAGAACCTTGCCGACGAGGTGCGAATCAGTCATGGTCACGGCTTGTGCGACCCACCACGTCACGTTGCACGCCTGGCCGCCACCGGCCATGGCCACCGAGAAGCCAGTGCCCGTGAGCGCGCCGACTCCGCCGGTCCCGATGCTGAAGTTCCATACCCCGTCCGAGGGGCCGTCGAGCGTCAACAAGCCGGTCAATGTAGCCGCCGCATCGAAACAGTAGGATCCGGGGGAAAGCGTCACGGCAGCGAGTGTGCCGGTCAACGTCGTGCAGACGTCCTCCGGCTTGGGTGCGCGCGCCGCGTAGGTGCTGAGGAAGTTATTGAAAGCCGGGGTGGCGGCTTCATCGCCCACGCGCAGCTGCCCCGTAATTGGGCAACCGGTCTGCGTGACAGAGCCGGTCGGTGCGGCGACGAAGGTGCCCACGTCTCCAGCGATGGTTCCGTCGGTGCAGGTCACCGCCGTGTTGGCGAGTACGAGGAAATTGGATGCCGCGGCCGACAGGTCGCCGCTCGAGCGAGAGACGTGCGGTGGCGAGTTG
>JAYWBE010000166.1:0-1964 GCA_043781715.1 Gemmatimonadaceae bacterium | reverse complement strand
CGAAGGACACATGATAAGAATATGCGACGCGGTATCCTCGCGATAGCGGTTTCTGCCGCTGTGTTAGGTCTAATCTCTGCTCCCACAGCTTGTTACCTCAGTCGTGGGGCGTGGGAGGAGGCCAGGATATTGAGTCGGCGTCAGCCGATTTCCGAGATCGTCGCGGATCCGAGGACTTCGAAGGAGTCGCGAGCGAAGCTGAAGGTGGTTTTGGCGGCCCGTCAGTACGCAAGAGACAGCCTTCGGCTAAGAACTAAAGACAGTTTTACGACATACTCGCGCCTAGATCATGACACATTGGTGCTTGTAGTATCGGCCGCTTACCGAGACACGCTGAAGCCCTATACCTGGTGGTTTCCGATCGTCGGGAGAGTCCCGTACAAAGGCTATTTCGATTTCGATGCGGCGAAGCGGGATGCGAAGAATCTCGTGGCCAATGGGTTCGATGTGTACGTCCGGCCCTCCGATGCATTCAGCACGCTCGGGTTTTTCAACGATCCGTTGCTCAACACCACGCTCAAGGGTGACTCGCTCGATCTCGCCAACACGGTGATTCATGAGCTGACCCATAACACCTTCTACGCATCGGGTCAGGCGCCGTTCAACGAATCCTTTGCGATGTTTGTGGGAGCGCGTGGAGCGGCGGCGTTCTTCAGGTCGCGGGGCCAGGAGGCAGCGGCAGCCAGGCTCGACGCACAGTGGGAAGACGACAAGCTGCTGGCGAGCTTCTGGTCGAGGGTGATCAAGTCGCTCGACTCCACGTACGCGGCGCATTCTGGGAGCAAAGAAGCGCGGATCGCGGCGCGTGATACAGTTTATCTTCGGGCCCGGGCCGCTCTCATCTCGGAGATTGCTCCGGCCTTGAAGACGATCAGCCCCCGGTACGCGGAGCGAGTTCCGCTGGACAATGCTTCGCTGCTCGCGCGGCGGGTGTACGCGAGCGATCTCGACGTGTTCGACCGCGTTTACGAGAAGGAGGGGCGCGATCTCAGGCGCACGATCGGACGGATCATCGGACTCGCGAAATCGAATCCGATTACGCCCTTCGGCGCGTTGAGAAAATGGGTGGGTGTGGCGCCGGGTTCGACGTCAAAAAGCGGATCCCTGCCATAGCTAGCTGGCGCTGAATCTCGATCGAAGCAGCGCGCGGAGATCGAGCGCTGGTTCTTTCTTTGGCTCTTTCGCGGGTGGGGGTGCGCTGTCTGAACCGAGCGCTACCCGTTGCATGTTGTCTCGAACTCCGCGATCGATGAAGCGGCACAGCTGGTCGAGCGAGTAGTCGGAACCCCGCCGCGATGAGTAGGCGTTGAGCGGGTAGGACACGCTCAGATGATTGCGGGCGCGGGTGAGCGCGACGTACATGAGCCGCCGCTCTTCTTCCGTTTCGTCATCGTCGTTGAGACAGCGCGCCGATGGGAACCATCCGTCCACCGCCCAGATCACGAACACCGCGTCCCACTCCTTGCCCTTGGCGGAGTGCGCCGTGCTGAGGATCAGGCAGTCGTTCTCTTCGCGAGTCCCGGTCGCGAGGTCCTGTGTGGCCTGTGGCGGCTCGAGAGCGAGCGCCGAGAGAAACGTGGCGCGATCGGGATAGCCGGCGGCGATGGTCTGGAGCTGATCGAGATCGGCCAGGCGCGGCTCGACTCGGTCGTAGCGCTCGCGGAGAATGTTGTCGTACAGCAGCCGGACGCGCGCGATATCGGCGGCGACCTGCGCCTCGTCCTGAAGCGGCCCCGAGCGGAGGCCGTCGAGCAACCCGACGAGCGCGGCATGTGCGGCCCTCGCCCTTGGCGGCGGACTGTAGCGGCCAAATGCGGTCGATTCCCACGCCGCCACGGCCATCGCGTCGATCGCGGCGCGCGCGGTCGCATCTCCGATTCCGGGGAGCAGGAGCAGCAGTCGATACCAGCTCACCTCGTCGCGCGGATTCTCCAGAATGCGGAGAAACGCCAGCACGTCCTTTA
>JAYWBE010000165.1:0-1965 GCA_043781715.1 Gemmatimonadaceae bacterium | reverse complement strand
CAGGAGTGAGGCGAAGGGCGTAGGACTCAAGTACATCGACCACTGCGTCGGCAACGTCGAGCTCGGCGCGATGAACAAGTGGGTCAAGTACTACGCCGACGTGCTGGGCTTCACCCAGCTCATCTCCTTCGACGACAAGGCGATCTCAACGGAGTACTCGGCCCTGATGTCGAAGGTCGTTGCCAACGGCAACGGCCGCATCAAGTTCCCGCTCAACGAGCCGGCGAAGGGCAAGAAGAAATCGCAGATCGACGAGTATCTCGAGTTCTATCAGGGTCCGGGATGCCAGCACATAGCGATCGCGACCGACAACATCGTCGACACGGTCACGAAGCTGAGGGACAACGGAGTCGACTTTCTGCGCGTTCCGGGAACCTATTACGACACGGTCATCGAGCGCGTCGGACGCATCGACGAAGACCTGGCGCGCCTGCGCGACCTGGGCATTCTTGTCGATCGTGATGAGGAAGGATATCTCCTGCAGATTTTCTCGAAGCCGATGGAGGACCGCCCGACGCTCTTCTACGAGATAATCCAGAGGAAGGGCGCGAAGAGCTTCGGCGCCGGAAACTTCAAGGCGCTATTCGAGGCACTTGAGCGCGAACAGGATCTCCGCGGCAACCTGTAGACCATGCCGATCTATCACACGCTCGGACAGATTCCCCGCAAGAGGCACATCGTCTTCAAGAAGCCGGGAGGAGGTATTTACGCCGAGGAGCTCGTGGGGCATGAGGGATTTACCGGAACGTCGGCGCTCATGTACCACATCCATCCGCCGACGACCGTAAAGTCCGTACGTCGCGTGCGCGAGATGAAGTTCGAGGCGGATCCGGACCAGACGCTCCATCACCGACATTTCCTCACCTCGCGCGTGAAGAAGGGTGGAAGCGCCACACTCGGCCGCATTCCTCTCCTGTTCAATCAGGACATCGCGATGCTCTACGTCGAGCCCGACGAGAACGACGCGCACTTCTACCGCAACGCGCAAGCCGATGAGCTGGTGTACGTCAGCAAGGGGACGGGAGTCCTGGAGAGCACGTACGGCGCGCTGCCCTTTCACGAGGGCGATTATCTCGTCATCCATCGCGGCATCCTGCACCGGTATCGCTTCGACCTGAACGCCGAGCAGCAGCCGAAGCTCGTGATCTTCGAGAGCAGGGGACACGTGCGGTCGCCCAAGCGCTATCGGAACGAATTCGGACAGCTGGTAGAGGGCGCTCCATACTCCGAGCGCGACATCAGACGCCCGGTGTTCGTCGAGCCCATCGATGAGATGGGTGATTTTCCGATTCTGGTGAAGCAGTACGACGGGATCAACGAGATCATGCTCGACCACCATCCGCTCGATGTCGTCGGCTGGGATGGCTACTTCTATCCGTGGGCGTTCAACATCAACGACTTCGAGCCGATCGTCGGCCGCGTCCACCAGCCGCCGCCGGTGCACCAGACTTTTCAGGGAGACGGATTCGTCGTCTGCTCGTTCTGCCCGCGTCCGTACGATTTCCATCCGGAAGCGGTTCCCGCTCCTTACAATCACAGCAACGTGGATTCCGACGAAGTTCTCTACTATGCGTCGAGCGAATTCATGAGCCGGAAGGGAATCGAGTTCGGCAGCATCACGCATCACCCCGACGGCATACCGCATGGTCCGCATCCGGGACGCGCGGAGGCGAGCATCGGCGCCAAGTACACCGACGAGCTGGCTGTGATGATGGACAGCTTCCATCCGCTAAAGGTGGCGAAGCAGGCGCTGGAGCTAGAGGATCGGGACTACCACAAGTCGTGGCTGCAAGGGCAGCACGCGCAATTCAATCCTCCCACGAGCTGAGAGTCTGAACCCCAAATGAGCGAGGCGCTGTGGACACCCTCGCCCGAGCGCGTCATCAAGGCGAACATGACCGAGTTCCTCCGGTACGTGGAGGAGCGCGGCGGTCCGCCCGTTCCCGACTATTCGTCGGATTCGTA
>JAYWBE010000164.1:0-1967 GCA_043781715.1 Gemmatimonadaceae bacterium | reverse complement strand
CAACGATGCGATCTACCTGAATGATCAGCTGTACCGCAGAGTGAAGAGCGTGTACGACCGGCGCGGGTCGAGCAGTCGTCCGAGCGAGCAGAGGGCTTTGATCGAACGCTACAACCGCGACTTCGTGCGCGCTGGCGCCCAGCTCTCCGAGGCGGACAAGGTCCGCATGCGCTCCCTCAACCAGGAGCTGTCGAAGCTGTCCACTGATTTTACCAACAAGCTCCTCGCGGGAACCAAAGTAGGAGCGCTGGTCGTCGACAATGTTTCGCAGCTCGACGGACTCACCGACGCCGAGATCAACACCGCGGCCGAAGCAGCGAAGGGGCGCGGACTCGCCGGCAAGTGGGTTCTTCCGCTTCGCAACACCACGCAGCAGCCGGCCCAGGCGGAGCTCAAGAACCGCGCTGTTCGTCAGAGGCTGTTCGAGCAGTCGACGCTGCGCACGTCGCGCGGCGACAGCAACGACACAAAGGGCATCATCCGCCGCATGTCCGAGCTCCGCGCGGAGCGGGCGCAGCTGCTCGGCTATCCGACCTGGGCGGCGTACGCCCTGGCGACTCAGGGCGCCCAGACTCCGGAGAACGCGATCAAGCTGCTGACCGATCTCGTTCCGCCGGCGACGGCGAAGGCACGCGCGGAAGCCGCGGACATGCAGAAGCTGATCGATGCCCAGGGCGGAGGCTTCAAGCTGCAGCCGTGGGACTGGCAGTACTACTCCGAGCAGGTGAGGAAGGCGAAGTATGATCTGGATGAATCGCAGATCAAACCGTACTTCGAGCTGAACAACGTGCTGCAGAACGGCGTTTTTTACGCCGCGAACAAGTTGTACGGCCTGACGTTCAAGGAGAGGCACGACATCCCGGTCTATCACCCGGATGTGCGGGTGTTCGAGGTGTTCGATGCGGATGGGTCACCGCTCGCTCTCTTCTATGCCGACTATTTCAAGCGCGACAACAAGAGCGGCGGCGCGTGGATGGACCAGTTCGTCGATCAGTCGCGACTGACCGGGTGGAAGCCCGTGGTGTTCAACGTCGCGAACTTCACCAAGCCCGCGCCGGGCCAGCCGGCGCTGCTCACGTTTGACGATGTGACGACGATGTTCCACGAGTTCGGCCATGGGTTGCACGGCATGTTCTCGCGCGTTCAATACCCGACGCTCTCGGGGACGAACGTGCCTCGCGATTTCGTGGAGTTCCCATCGCAGTTCAATGAGCATTGGGCGCTCGAGCCGACCGTGTTCGCCAACTACGCGAAGCACAATCAGACCGGCGCGACAATGCCGCAGGCGCTCGTGGACAAGATCAAGCAGTCGGGCACCTTCAATCAGGGCTTCGCGATGACCGAGCTCCTGGGCGCTTCGCTCCTGGATTTCGCGTGGCACACGGTGCCGCCGGGCGCCGCGCCGAGCGATGTGGATTCATTCGAGGCCGCATCTCTCAAGCGGTTCAACGTGGCGGTGCCCGAAGTCCCACCGCGCTATCGCAGCACCTACTTCTCGCATATCTGGGACGGCGGCTACTCGGCCGGATACTACGCGTACACCTGGAGCGAAGTGCTCGATGACGATGCGTACGCCTGGTTCAAGGAGCACGGCGGACTGACCCGGGCAAATGGCGGACGCTTTCGTGACATGGTCCTGTCGAGGGGAGGGACTGAGGACGCCGCAACGTTGTACAGGAACTTCCGCGGTCGCGATCCCAACGTCGATGCCTTGCTGGAGGAGCGCGGGCTGAAGGGGAACTAGTCGTCTTCCATCGCGCGGCGCTGGATTTTGCTGCTGCGAATGGCATCTCTGTATGTGGTCGGCGAGGGTGTCCTCTTCGGGCCGCACACTCGCTCTGGCGGAGCCCCTAACTGCGCTCCTTCGCTCCGCTCAGTCGCGGGTCTCCTTGGTCGCTCGCTTGCAGCGGCCCTACGAGGACACCCTCACCTCGCTGCACAGACTCGTAACTGCAGCGGCGCTCTCC
>JAYWBE010000163.1:0-1967 GCA_043781715.1 Gemmatimonadaceae bacterium | reverse complement strand
TCATCAGCAGCACGCAGCAGGAATATCAATCGCCGGTGCTCGTCGAGGAGTTCATCGATGGGCGGGAGTTCTATGTCGGCGTCATCGGCAACAGCAAGGTGGAGGCGCTCCCGATCATCGAGCTCGACTTCTCGAAG
This sequence comes from Gemmatimonadaceae bacterium, assembly GCA_043781715.1. Taxonomy (GTDB): domain Bacteria; phylum Gemmatimonadota; class Gemmatimonadetes; order Gemmatimonadales; family Gemmatimonadaceae; genus UBA4720. The sequence continues at coordinate 1,830 of JAYWBE010000163.1, read as the reverse complement.
TTCCCGGCGGGATTGCCGAAGATCGCGAGCTGGGAAGCCAAGTGGGGCGACGACGGCGACGAGAAGGGCGAGCAGTTTGAGGGGACCGAGTCGATTTTCCCGACCGATCTCTCCGAGGAGCTGACCGCGAAGATCCAGCAGGTCGCCGTAGACTCGTTCCAGGCGCTTCGGCTGCGCGATTACGCGCGCATCGATCTCCGCGTGACGGCCGAGGGAGAGATCTATGTGATCGAGGTGAATCCGAACTGCTACCTCGAGCAGAAGGGCGAGTTCGCGCGCGCGGCGCAGAAGGCGGGGCTCGAATATCCAGCGCTGATCGCTCGCATCGTCGAGTTAGCCAGTGCACGCTACTCAAGGTGAGCTTGTGCCAGGATGCAAAAAAGCCGGCGATCTCGCCGGCTTTTCCGTTTGCATGTCTGGAAAAGAGCTACCTGCGCTTACGCGCGGCCTTGCGGGCTGCCTTCTTCCGCGCGCGGGTGCGAGCGCCTTTGCGCGCCGATGCGCTGCGGGCCGCCTTGCTCCCTTTGCGCGGCGCCTTCTTCTTCGCTGCTGCCATGTTGTCTCTCCACGATGAAGTAGAACTCTCACCAACTCCCTGGTGGAACCGGCGAGTCCTGCATCACGTCCTGACCGGCACGCGAGCCACCACTCGAACTGACTGCGTCGACGAGCTCGCATCGCTGCTCGTAACTCGTCGCGAATATAGAATGCAAGAGATGTGCGTGCAATGCTTTTTGCCGTCGATTTCTTTGACGTGCTCATCACTTCCAAAACCGGCTCGCAACCAGCAGGTTAGAACTCCTCGCGTGCAAAAAACTTTTCTTCTCGATTCTCAACGGAGTAGCTGCTCGTGAAAGCGCTGGTAAAGGAATCCGCGTCACCAGGTTTCAAACTCAAGGATGTCGCGGAGCCCAGGATCCGTGAGGACGAAGTTCTCATTCGCGTCCGGCGCGCGGGAGTCTGCGGCACCGATGTGCACATCTATGACTGGGACGCGTGGGCGAAGGGACGGTGCAAGCCGCCGTTCGTCGTCGGTCACGAGTTCGCGGGCGACGTGGTCCAGGTCGGCCGGCTGGTCACCGATGTGAAGGAAGGAGACCGCGTCACCGCGGAGGGACACATCGTCGACGGTCGCTGCCTGCTATGCAGAACGGGGAACTCGCACGTCTGTCCATTCACCAAAATCATCGGCGTCGATCGCGACGGCTGTTTCGCCGAGTACATCTCGATGCCCGCGACGAACGTGTGGCACCTGGACGACGAGATCTCTTACGACGTCGGGGGAATCCACGACCCGATGGGGAATGCGTTTCACACCGTGCTCACGGCGGAGATTCCCGGAGCGGTCGTCCTCGTCACCGGCTGCGGCCCGATCGGAATCTTCGCGGTCGGCATCTGCAGGGCGGCGGGCGCATCGCGAATCATCGCGACCGACGTCAACGACACGAGGCTCGCGCTGGCGAAGGGCATGGGCGCCAACGACGCCGTACATCCCGAGGAGGCCGAGAAGATCGTGAAGGCGGCGACCAACGGGTTCGGCGCCGACGTGGTGCTCGAGATGTCGGGAGTGCCGGCGGCAATTCACCAGGCTTTCGCCCTCGTGCGGGTAGGCGGACGGGTGCAGATGCTGGGGATTCCGTCGAAGAAGGTAGACTTCGACCTGGCGACGGAGGTGATCTTCAAGGGTCTCACGATATACGGAGTCGTCGGCCGCCGCATGTACGAGACCTGGCACCAGATGACGCGCTTTCTCAAGTCGGGAGAGTTCGATCCGACACCCGTCATCACGCACCGCTTCCCGCTCACGGAGGCGGAAGCGGCGATTGCCGC
>JAYWBE010000162.1:0-17818 GCA_043781715.1 Gemmatimonadaceae bacterium | reverse complement strand
CGCGAAGCAATCCGAGCTCACTGTTGCTCTCGCCGGTCAGCTCGCGCTTGATACGCTCCGGCGTGGCGAGCAGTCGCACATGGACGCGTGCCTGTTCGCCGTTGCTGAGCGTCACGGCGCCCGAGCGCGTCAGAATTCTGACCGCGCCCTCGATCTCTCGACTGTTTGGCTTGGGCTTGATCGCGCGAGCGAGGTCTTCAGGCTCGGCGCTCACGAAGCCCTGGTCGTCCGAGAGTTTCTTGAGCGCCTCGTATGTCTTCTCGACGACGACGCGCTCCGGGTACGAGCCCTTGATGAAGAACTCGTGCGTGAAGCGATCGGGAAAGGCGTGCAACAGAAACACGTCCGAGTGGAGCCCATCTCGCCCGGCGCGACCGGCTTCCTGATAGTAAGCCTCGAGAGTGCCGGGCATCGCGTAGTGAATGACGAGACGGACGTTGGGCTTGTCGATCCCCATTCCGAAGGCGTTGGTGGCGACAATCGCTCGGATCTTTTCGCCCATGAAGGCTTCCTGCACCTCGCGCCTTCTGCTGTCGTCCAACCCGGCGTGATAGCCGGCTGCGCGAATCTTGGCGCGCTCGAGAACGGTCGTCAGGTGGTCCACAGCCTTCCGCGTCGACGCATAGATAACCGCGAGTCCATCGTGCTTTCGCAGGATCTCGACGAGCCGCTTCTCTTTTTCGGCATCATTCTTTGTCGGAACGACGAAGTACGTCAGGTTGGGCCGGTCGAAACCGGTGATGATCGTCTCGGGATTTTTCAGCGCGAGCTCGCGCGCAATGTCGCGACGGACCTCGGGCGTCGCGGTCGCAGTCAGCGCGATCGTCGTCGGGGAGCCGAGCGCCTCGTGGACCTTTTTCACCCGGAGGTAGCTTGGCCGGAAATCGTGCCCCCACTGGCTGATGCAATGGGCTTCGTCGATCGCGAGGAGCGAAACACCGGCGCTGCGCAGCCGCTCGGCCGTGCGGCCGTAGTCGAAGCGCTCTGGCGCGACGTAGAGCAGCTTGATCTCACCGCGGTCGGCGCGCGCCAGGCGATCCGACACTTGTGCCGAAGTCAGCGTGCTGTTGATGAAGGCGGCGGGCAGTCCTCGGGCCGTGAGCGCATCCACCTGATCCTTCATCAGGGAGATGAGTGGCGAGACGACGACAGTCAGGCCGGGCATGAGGAGAGCCGGCACCTGGAAGCAGAGCGATTTGCCGCCGCCCGTGGGCAGAACGACGACGGTGTCCCGGCCCGCGAGGACGGCGGACACGGCGGCCTCCTGGCCCGGTCGAAATTCGTCGTACCCAAACGCGCTTTTGAGAACAGCACGCGCGTCCTGGATTGTCGGTTTCGTCATCTGATGAAAGCTAGCCACGCAGGCTCAGGCGGGGTGCCGGGTCACCGCGTCCGTAACTGTTGCGTCGCACTTGCTCGTGGCGCGCGGCCGTGACCGCTCAGATGCCCTCGACGAGCTTGGCGTAAAGAGCGGGATCGGCGTTCCCCCCGCTGATCACGCAACAGACTCGCTTGCCCTTGAATCGATCCGGCTGCGCGAGCACCGCGCCGAGCGCAAGCGCGCCAGTCGGCTCGGCCTTCAGATTCGCGAGCGCGAAGAGGAGACGGACTCCTTCCTTGATCTGATCCTCCGTGACTTCGATCACGCCGCTGAGGCCGTGGCTCAGGATCTCCCAGTTGCGATCGCCGAGCCGAAGCATGCGCGCGCCGTCCGCGATCGTCGCCGACTCGTCGGGCTGCGACACGATGTGACCGGCGCGAAACGATTCGGCGGCATCGTTCGCGAGCAGCGGCTCGGCGGCGAGCACCTGCGTCTTTCTGCCGCTTCGCTCGACGGCCTTGACCAATCCGGAGGTGAGACCGCCGCCGCCGATCGGCGCGATGATGAAATCGAGCTCGAGTCCGAGCGCGAAAAGCTCGTTGGCGAGACCAGCATTGCCTTCGATCACGAGAGGGTCATCGTATGGGCTCGCGACGTAGGCTTCCGGGTATTTCCTCGCGAGCTCGCCGAGCCGCTCGAGCCTTCCCTTCTTGGTTACGTCGACGAGATCCACTTCCGCGCCATACTCTCGAACGGCGTCGACTTTTATCTTCGGCGCGGTGGCCGGCATTACGACGGTGCACCTCTTGTCGAACAGCGAACAGGCGTAGGCGATGGCCTGTCCGAAGTTGCCGGACGAGGCGGTGATGATGTGCGCCTGCCTTACGTTGGACGCGACGTTGTAGGCACCGCGAAACTTGAAGCTGCCGGTGTACTGGAGGGTCTCGCTCGCCAGCACCAGATCGACGCCAAGCTTTCTGGAGAGTCGTGGCGCATCGACGATGGTGGTTGGACGCGGGGGCGTCACTCGAGTCCGCGCGGCTTCTTGATAAACCGAAGGATCAGCGCGATGAACAGAAACGCGATCCCCGCCCAGCGGAGCGCGGCGTCGTCGGCTCTTATCCCCCATGCGAGCAGGATCGCGGCTATCAACATCAGCGCGAGCTTGGCAATCGTGAATGGGCTCACTGGGTGTCCTTGTTGCGGCTGGTGAATCGCTTCACGCCTTCACGAAAGGCAGGTGTCGCTCGCGCATCGGCGTTGGCGACGATGCCCGCCGAGATGCCATCGATGAAACTGAGTGTGTCGAGCTTGTAAAAGAGAGTCTTAGTCGCCGCCATCGCGCTGGGCGGTGCGTCGGCGAGCTGCTCAAGAACGGATCGAGACAGCTGGTCAAATTCCTTTGCCGCGAACACTCGGGACACGAGACCAATTGACCTTGCCTCTTCCGCCTTCAGAACGCGGCCGGTGCTGACGAGATCGAACGCGTGCTTTTCTCCGACCGAGCGTCGCAGCATCGTCATGACGATCGCGGGAACGAACCCGATCGTGATTTCCGGATACGCGAAGCGGGCTTCCTCGTGCGCGAGGACGATGTCGCAGGCCGATGCCAGGCCGGCGCCGCCGGCGTACGCGCGGCCCTTGACCAGAGCGACGACCGGCTTCTCCATGCGCCGAATAGTGTGAAAGACGTGTCCGAGGGCCTTGGCGTCGTCGATTTGGTCCTGGCGTGGGGCGTCGAGCATGTTCTCGAGCGCGGAGAGATCAGCCCCGGTGCAGAAATCGGGACCCTCGGCGTCAATGGCGACAACGCTCACCGGTGATTCGCTCAGGGCGAACAATGCCTCCGCGAGCTCGTCGGCGGTGACGCGATCGAGCGCGTTTTTCTTGTCGGGACGGGCGAGGGTGATCCTGCCGATCAGACCGTCGGCGCTCATGCGGATGTTCTTCACTTTGCCGCCGGTAGCTCGAGACGCCTTGCCTCGGTGTCCGGAACGTCGATCACCATCCGGAGAAGTGCCGTCGAGTAGACCTTGCCCTGCGCGTCGGTCTTGAGCGACAACGTACCGCCGCCGTCGAGCGCGCCGTGGAGCAGGAAGTTGAGCGCGTTGAGATTGGGAAGCTCGTATCGGTCGACCGCGCCCTCGATCATGCCGCGAAAGTGCTCGGCCACTCGGTTGCGCGTCACGAATTCTTCGAGCACCTGGTACCAGCGCGGCTCCAGCGCGATCACACCGACGTTGGCGGTGTCGCCTTTGTCGCCCGAGCGGGCGTGCGCGATGTCGACGAGGCGCACCTTCATTGGATGATGTCCACTTTGGTCTTCACAACGGACTTGTCGATCAGCGCGGGCCAATATGCCACGATTTCCTCGACCTTGGGCCGCCCGCCGGCGAATCCAGTGACGCTTGGCGGCCCGTTCAGAACGAGCGGTGCAATCTCCCGCGTGAATCGTTCCACCGCTGCGCGATCGGGCCCGCGGACTCCGAAGCGCAGCTGTACCTCCGGGGCATTGCGCTGGTCACCGGCGAGGCGTCCGTGCGTAGCGTTCGCGCCGACGAATTCGGTGAGGATGCGCTCGAAGCGGAGACCAAGTCTGTCCAGCCGCTCGCGCAGGATACGATCAGCTAACTGCGCTTTTTCGAGCGCATCAGGCCACACATAGACGAGAGTGCCAACGGCCTTGAAGCCCGCGCGGTACGCCACTGACACCTTGAGCTTGTCGGTGGGCGGCTTCCCCTTGATTCCCGACACGAGCACACGATCGTCGCCATCTCGCGCGACACTGATCGTCGTGAAGTCGGCGATGACGTCGGGCGTGATGTAGGAGTGTGGATCACCCATCTCGTAGACAAGTTGCTCGCTGACAGTTTGAACAGAGACCCTTCCACCCGTGTTTGGATGCTTCGTCACGACAAAGGTGCCGTCCGGTTTTGCCTCGACCAGAGGATATCCGACGTTCGCAAGGTCGGGAATCGAGCGCCAATCGTAGAGGCAGTTGCCGCCCGAGCATTGCGCCCCGCACTCGATGATATGTCCCGCCACGATTCCCGCTGCCAGCTGATCCCAGCTTGTTGCGCCCCAGGCGAACTCGTAACGAAGCGGCGCCATCGTGAGGGCGGTATCGGTTGAGCGTCCCGTGATCACGACGTTCGCTCCTTTGCCGAGTGCTTCCACGATGGGCTCGGAGCCGATGTAGGCGTTGGCGGAAAGCACGCGGTCCCTCACGAGCGAGAGCGGCTCGCCGGTTTCCATGTTCGCCAGAGGATGTCCCGCTGCGATGAGCTGGTCGATACGACCGAGCAGATCGTCGCCCGAGACGACTCCGATCCGTAGCGCGCCCTTCGCTCCGTTTTTTTCAGCCACCGCCTTTACCGCGGCGGCGCATGCGGGTGGATTCACGCCGCCAGCGTTTGCAATGATCTTGACACCTCTCTCGACCACGGCTGGAAGAACGCTTTCCATCGCACCGACGAAATCTCGAGCGTAGCCGAGAGACGGGTCGCGCTCCTTCTGCTTCTGGAGAATCGACATCGTGACCTCGGCGAGGTAGTCGAGCATCAGGTAATCAATCGGACCTCCCTCTACCTGGCGCCGCGGTGCGTCGAGATCATCGCCCCAGAATCCCTGGCCGGCGGCGACGCGGACGACCTTCATCAACTGCTCTCCTCCGACAGATGCGGCGGGAGCACGAAAGCCCCGAGGTGTGGTCCCGGATTGTGGAGAGAGGCTCGGAGTGCCAGGCTCAGCATCTCGCGCGTGTTCTCCGGATAGACTATCGCGTCGACGAATCCGCGTGCCGCCGCGTGGCGCGCATCGAGCTGGTGCTCGTAGTCGGCGCGCATCTCGTCGACCGATTTTGCGACCTCGGGGTCCAGAGCGCCTCCCTTTTTCTTCGCCGCTTCGAGCGCGGGGCCGTGCACAGCCTGAATCGCCGATTCGCCTTCCATCACCGCCATCCGCCCGGTCGGCCAGCTGAGGATGAAATCGGGATCGAATCCCTGACCTGCCATTGCGTAGTATCCGGCGCCAGAAGCGTGATTGACGGTGAGAACTATCTTGGGCACGCGCGCCGTCGCCATCGCTTCGACGAAGCGCGCACCAGCACGAATGATTCCGGCGTGCTCGGCGTCGGTGCCGACCATGAAGCCGGAGACGTCCTGCACGAAGAGCAGCGGAATCCCCACCCGGTCGCAGCGATCGATGAAGTATGCGACCTTCTCCGCGCTTTCCGTATAGACAATGCCGCCGAACCGCGGCTTCTCTCCCTCGCGGCCCTTGATGAGACCGCGCTGGTTTGCGATGACGCCGAGCGTAATTCCATCGATTCGGGCGTCGCCGCAGATCATCTCCTTCGCGATGCCTTCCTGGAACTCATCGAGCTCGCCGTTGTCCAGAATCGCCCGGAGCACCGCATGCATGTCGTACGACATGCGGTGATCGGCGGGAAGCAGGTCGTACAAATCCTCTTCCTTGCTCCCGGACTTCGCGGCCCTTGCTTTGGCGCTCGGGGTGCTCGCGCCGGCGCGTGCTTTACCTGAATGCTGATCGTTTTCCCCATTGTCCCGGGGCAGGAGCGCGAGGGCGCGAGTCGTTGTCGGCAGACGCTCGATCAGATCGCGGATCTTGGCGATGCACGCCTCGTCGTTGTCCAGGGCGTAGTGCGCGACGCCGCTGATCCCGGTGTGCGTGGATGCTCCGCCCAGAGTCTCCGAATCCACGACCTGTCCGGTCGCGCCCTTCACCAGGTTCGGACCACCCAGCCCCATGAATGATGTGCCTTTCACCATGAGGATCACGTCGGAGAGCGCGGGCAGATATGCGCCGCCCGCAATGCACTGTCCCATCACCGCCGCGATCTGCGGGATGTGCAGGTAACGCCGCATGATCGAGTTGTAATAGAAGATGCGCGCCGCTCCGTACTGGCCCGGGAAGACGCCACCCTGATACGGCAGATTCACCCCAGCGGAATCGACGAGATAAACGATCGGTATGCGGCACCGCATCGCGATCTCCTGAGCCCGCAGAATCTTCTTGATTGTCTCCGGCCACCACGACCCAGCTTTCACCGTCGCATCGTTGGCGACGACGACCGTCTCGCGACCGTGCACTCTCACGATCGCAGTCACCACTCCCGCGGCGGGAGCCTGTCCTTCGTATTGGTCGTAGGCGACGAGGAGCCCGATCTCGAGCATGCTAGAGCCATTGTCGCGGAGAAGCTCCACCCGCTCGCGCGCCGAGAGCTTTCCCTGCTGGTGCAGCTTCTCGATCCGTTTGGCTCCGCCCGCCTCACGAACTTTTGTCTCGAGCGCCCTAACCTCGTCGCTCAGCTCGCGCAGGCGATTGCTCACTACGCTTCCTGCTTTTCGCGCGTGGCGAACCACTCCTTGATGTACTCGATCAGCTCCGTGGTGGGGGTGCCCGGCCCGAACAGTCGCCCGATTCCGCGGCGCTCGAGTGTATCAACGTCTTGCTTCGGGATGATTCCACCGCCGGTGATCAGGATGTCGTCGCGGCCTTGCGCGTGAACGAGCTCCTGAACGCGAGGGATGAGCGTCATGTGGGCGCCGCTCAGGATCGAGAGGCCGATGACGTCAACGTCTTCCTGGATCGCCGCGGTCGCGATCATCTCGGGCGTCTGATGCAGGCCGGTGTAGATGACTTCCATCCCGGCGTCGCGAAGCGCCGCGGCCACGACTTTGGCTCCCCGGTCATGTCCATCAAGACCGGGCTTGGCGACGAGAACTCGGATTGGTCTCATAGAGAGGTCAAAGCTAGCGCCCGTTGCGCATGGCTGGCAAACTCGCGGACGGATGGCCATGAGTCACGCGACATCCGGCGACCGCGTGGCCGCGAGCGCGATGTTGGCGGCGGGCAAACACACCGCGGGCAGTGCAAACTCGACGTCCGAGCCTGTGCTGCCCGCCAAACGATTCCGCAACCTCGACTAAATGGCCCTTACTTGCCCGTGTTCACGAACTGAATGCAGTCTCCCTGGTTACTGAACGCGCGTGGGCTGTCGAAAGTCTGCCAGCCGCCATTCTTGCATTGGTCCGCATTCGTTGGCGCCCTGCCTGATTTCATCGAAAAGCCGTCGATTACGAAGCCCTTGCCCTGAGTCAGGGGTGCTGCCGCGCCACCGGTACGGAACAGGATTCGATTGACGATCGGTGTCTTCCCAAGAAAGGCCGCCGCTTCCGAATCGTACCGAAAGTAGTTCTCCCAGCTCGTTCCGGTGTGCTTGAGCGCACCGTCGACGTAGACCCTTACGACGTCGTTGCTCGGGCCGTCGACAAAGTCCATTGTTATCCTGATCGTGTGCAGTGCGGTTCGATCGAGGCCCGACGCGATGTTGGTCGGCCCGACAAAATTCGCCGGGTTGTCGGTGCCCTGCACGTCAAAGAAGTTGATGTCCAGGCCGTCGGGCCTATCGGTCATCTGCACCCAACTCATGCGCGCGCCGTCGCCGCGATCGGGACTGGCGACGACCGAAAGGTCAGGCTGCTCGGCTCCCGGTACCGTCGAGGCAAAATCCCACTGTGCCTCAAAATGATTTTTGGGTATGCCGGGTATGACCGCGAATCCACCGGCATCGGCGTCCGATTCGCCTGCCGCGTTGTCGAGCCGCTTGGAGAAAGTCTGATCGCCGAAACAACCGCTGGTGACGGCGTTGGATAACCGCAGACTTTGCGCGCCGAACGTCGGATAGGCATACGAGTGCAGCGCATTTACCACCACTTGGTGGTCATACAACGCACAGCCGCTTCCCGCGGCGCCAAGGCTCGTCCAATCATCTTGGGCGTTAATCGGGCCGGGCAAATACCAGGGAGGCGTCTCCAGGGGCTCAAAGTTGACCGCGACTTGCGCTCCCGGTAGCACAGCGAACGAGGGAACGATGTTCTTCGCGTCCTTCGCTTGAGGGGCATCGATGATGCTGCGCTCTGCGCACCCCGCGGCCGCAAGCGCAATGATTAGAATCCCACTTCTCTTAAGCAGTGCTTTCATCGATCCCCCTTTGGCTACCTACTCACATAGTGTTCAACACGACGATAGCTGCAACTCAGCATAGAAGGGGCCATGGATGGATGCTCACTCCTTCCTTGCTACCAGGAGCATTTCAGATGAAGTGCGGCGCATCGGTCGATCGTTGAATCCGTCGTACGCCTGCTCCACGACCAGCCCTGCGTCCGCGCAGAGCTCCGAAAGACGTGTGGCGGTGTAAAGCCTGAGCCTGTGTTCGCGAGTACCCATCTTTGAAGCCCTTCTCCACGTCGAATGCACTGTCAGAATTCCTGACAACGAATCGAACTCGCGCTCCTGCGCGAACAGTGTCCCGTCCGAAGATGTCCACCAATCACGGGGGAGAAACCGCGCCATGACTCCGTCCCTGCTTCCCCCATGCCAGACCAGCGTTCCGCCCGGCTTGAGAACGCGGGCGAATTCCCTGACTACGCGAGCGTCGTCCGATGGATGAGCGAAGAAGCCGAACGAAGTAAAGAGATTGAGCACGGCATCGAATCGCCTGGTCCAGCGCGCGGGCATCCTTCGCATGTCACCGCGGGTATATCGGAGCCTCGAGCCGATACCGCGCTTGCGGGCCAGCGCGAGCAATTCGTTGGAGTAGTCTAGGCCGTCCACATCGTATCCCGACTCGGTCAGCAGGTGCGCGTGTCGCCCCTGTCCGCACGGGACGTCGAGCACGCGAGATCCTACAGGCAGACCGAGCAGATCTATGAGACGCGCTGTTTCCTGGCGATCGCGCTCGGGCGTGAAGAGCGGGCCGTACTCCAGAAGATAGTGGGCGTCGAAGGCAGACTCCCACCACTCGCTCGACTTCTTCAGAAGAAAACTGGCTCGCGGTAGGCGCCGAACACCGTCTCCATCGCGGCGCGGATCTCGTAGAGGGTGCAATAGGCGCGGGCGCAATCGAGGATGTACGGCATGAGATTGCGCGATGTGCTCGCCGCCTCGCGCAGGGCGCTCAGCCTCTTCTCGACGAGCGCGCTGTCTCGGGTCGAACGCATCTTCGCCATCCGCTGTCCCTGCTCCCGCTCGGTCTCCTCGGCGATCTTGAGCAGCTCGATCTCGAGCGCCGGCCCGTCCGTGACGAATTCGTTCACGCCGACGATGACGCGCCGATGCTGCTCGATTTCCCACTGCTGCCGTGCGGCCGATTCATTGATCTTCCGCTGTAACCAGCCGGTCTCGAGGCCCCGCACGACGCCTCCGACTTCCTCGATTTGCTTGAACAGCACCTCGGCTTCGCGTTCCAGCTCGGTGGTGAGCGTCTCGACGTAGTACGACCCGCCGAGGGGATCGATGACGTTCGGAACTCCCGTCTCGTAGGCGAGAATCTGCTGGGTGCGAAGGGCAACCTGCACCGACTCTTCCGTCGGCAGCGCCAGTGTCTCGTCCATGGAGTTCGTATGCAGGGACTGCGTCCCACCGAGTGCAGCGGCCATCGCCTGGTAGGCGACACGCACGACATTGTTCATCGGCTGCTGTGCGGTGAGCGTGACGCCCGCCGTCTGCGAGTGAAACCGCATCATGAGCGAGCGCGGATCCTTCGCCCCGTAACGATCCTTCATGTGCCGCGCCCAAATGCGGCGCGCGGCACGGAGCTTGGCAATCTCCTCGAAGAAATCGTTGTGGATGTCCCAGAAGAATGAGAGTCGCGGCGCGAACGTATCGACGTCTAGGCCGCGAGCGATCCCGCGCTCGACATATGTAAATCCGTCGGCGAGCGTGAAAGCGAGCTCCTGTGCCGCTGTCGCACCAGCTTCTCTGATGTGATAGCCGGAGATCGATATCGTGTTCCACTGCGGGACGTGCTCGGCCGACCACTCGAAGCAGTCGACGATGAGTCTGAGCGCGGGCTCGATGGGGTAAACCCACGCGTGCTGCGCCATGTACTCCTTGAGGATGTCGTTCTGGATCGTCCCGCGCAGCTTCGTCGAATCGACGCCCTGCTTCTCCGCGGCGGCGATGTAAAAGCAGTAGAGAATGACGGCCGGTCCGTTGATGGTCATCGACGTCGAGACCCGATCCAGCGGTATGCCGTCGAAGAGCGTCTCCATGTCGGCAAGGCTCGAGATCGCGACGCCGCACTTGCCCACCTCTCCCTCGGACCTTGGATGATCGGAGTCATAACCCATCAAGGTCGGGAAATCGAACGCCACGGACAGTCCGGTCTGTCCCTGCGCGAGCAGGAACTTGTAGCGCTCGTTCGTGTCGCGCGCGCTCCCGAAGCCGGCGAACTGGCGCATCGTCCACAAGCGGCCGCGATAGCCGGTTGGGTGGACGCCTCGCGTGTAAGGATAGAAGCCAGGCATCCCGAGAGCTTCGGCGCCAGTCTCCGCGGAATCCAGGGGTGTGTAGATCGGGCGAAGCTCCTTCTCCGAGTTGGTAAACGCGATGTCACGCATCTCGCCCTTCTCGTACTTCTTCCGCCACTCGGCGACTTCCTTGCGGAGCAGGCTCAGCTCGGCGCTCTGCTCTTCGATGGTCGCGATCAATTCGTTGTCGGCGGCGCCTTTGGAGCTGGGGCTTTTGAGTTTAGTCATTTATCCTCTTCTCCACGTACGAGCTCACCGCTCTGTCGCAACAGCTGGTCGGCGACGGCAAATGGCGTGGCGCGTCCCTCTTCAACCGATGGCAGCTGCAGCTCGAGCCGACTCATCGTGGCCGTGTCCTTCCACAGGCGGACGCGGATTTTCTGCTCCACGATATCCATCACCCGCTCCCGCAATCGTTCACGCCTGCGCGCGCTGAGCTTCCCGCTCTGCTCAAGATAAGCGAAGTGACGGTCGAGTGCCGCCACGAAGTCGGTGATTCCCTCGTCCTTTGTCGCGATCGTGCTCAACACCGGCGGCGTCCACTCGGCGGGGTTCGGCGCGGCTGCCGCTTCGCGCGCCGCGCGCGCGGGATTCATGCGCTTGAGATCGATTCCGTGATGCGCCGGAACGCTCCCGAACGAAACGCCTTTGCGGAGGCCGAGCATCAGCTCGACGTCGTTCCGCAAACGATCGGCGCCGGGCCGGTCGGCCTTGTTGACGACGAAAATGTCTGCCACCTCCATCACTCCCGCCTTGAGCGTCTGGATCGAATCTCCGGATTCCGGAACGAGAATCAACGCGGTCGTATCGGCCGTACGAGCGACGTCCAGCTCCGATTGGCCTACACCCACAGTTTCGATCAGCAGCCGATCAAAGCCGAATGCGTCCAGAACGTCGGCCACTTCCCGCGTCGCGGCGGCAAGACCGCCGAGCGAGCCACGCGTTGCCATCGAGCGGATGAATACACCGGGATCGAGCGCGACGCTCTCCATGCGCACGCGATCGCCGAGGAGCGCGCCGCCGGTAAAGGGCGACGTCGGATCCACGGCAATCACTCCAACCCTGAGACCCGCTTCACGAAACTGCTTCACGAGGAGTGCGGTGATCGTGCTCTTTCCCGCGCCGGGCGGCCCGGTCAAGCCGATGCGCCGCGCCCGCCCCGTTCGCGGATGCAGATCACCTAGTATTTGCTCGAATCCCTCTCGATGGTTCTCGACGATGCTGACCACGCGCGCCAGGGCCGCCGGTTTCCCGGCGTTGAAATCGTCCATCAAGCGGTTAGAGGACACGCGCGAGAATCCTCTCCTGTCTCCGCCACATGCCCGACGTGGTGCGGCCCGCGCCCGTCGGGTGATCGTGACCAAGAACGTGAAGCGTGCCATGCACTACGAGGCGCAGCAGCTCCTCTCCGGCCGATATGCCCTGCCTGCGGGCGTTTTCCCGGGCAATCTCAGCGCAAATGTAGACGTCCCCCACGACGGCGCCGCGTTTCCCGACCCGGCCGAGTCCGAACGAAATCACGTCAGTCGGTCCATGGTGCCCGAGGTAGCGATGGTTCAGCTGTGACATGGTTGCTCGCCCCACGAACGTGATCGATAGCATGGCGTCCTTTGCGCGCTCGGCTTTGAGCGTGGCGACAGCAGCCTCCCTTATTCTCGCGCGCGACACGCTGAGACGCCGCACGCTCGACGAAATGTCTATAGCGAGCCCGCGCATCTGGTCAGCCGCGCGCGAGTTTGCTCAGGCGCCCGAATCCTCTGCGTACGCCTTGATGATCTCGCGCACGAGCCGGTGGCGGACGACGTCGGCCTCGGTGAGATAGTAGAACCCGATGCCTTCGATGCCCGGCAGTATGCGCTCGATCTGAACAAGTCCAGAATCTTCCCTCTTGGGCAGGTCGATCTGCGTCTTATCGCCGGTGATCACCGCCCTCGAGTTAACGCCGAGCCTGGTCAGAAACATCTTCATCTGCGCGGTCGTCGCGTTCTGGGCCTCGTCGAGGATGACGAATGCATCCGCCAGCGTTCGTCCGCGCATGTAGGCCAGCGGTGCGATCTCGATGGTGCGCGTCTCAAGCGACTTCAGCACGCGCTCGTGGGGCATCATGTCCTCGAGCGCGTCGTAGAGCGGCCTCAGATACGGATCGACCTTCTGCTGCATGTCTCCGGGAAGGAATCCGAGGCTTTCGCCGGCTTCGACCGCGGGACGCGCGAGAACGATGCGACGAACACGCTTGCGCGCGAGCGCGTCCACCGCCGCAGCAACCGCGAGGTAAGTCTTGCCGGTACCGGCCGGTCCAATGCCGACGACGATGTCGTTCTCCGCCATCAGCTTCATGTACTCGGCCTGTCCGCTCGTCTTCGCCTGAATGATCTTCCGGACGCCGGGAAGAACGATGCGCGTCTCGTTGTCCACGCCGTTTCCGTTGCCCTCGCGCGGACCCTCGATGCTCATGCGGAGCACATCGTCCGCGGTCATCGGCATCTGTTGCTTGGCGGTGTCGATCATGCGCTGGGCGATTGGCATGGCCCGCGCGACTGATTCCGCGCTTCCGCTGACTGCCAGAGTCTCGCCGCGGAGTGCGATCTTTGTTCCCGTCTGACGCGCCAGCTCGACAAGGTTCTCGTCGTTGACGCCGGCCAGCGTCAGCATGTCCGCCCCTTCAGTCGAGAGGCGCTGAATAGTTGTCTCTTCGCTCACGTCAATTCGTCATGGTCTGAAGATGGAGATCCCTCAGGTCTTCGGGTGGAACGGCGGAGGGCGCGTTCTCGAATAGCGCTCTTGCCGCGGTGGTCTTCGGAAAAGCAATCACATCGCGCAAGGACGACGCACCGGCGAGCATCATCGCGATTCTGTCCATTCCGAGCGCAATGCCGCCGTGCGGAGGCGCGCCGGCGCTCAACGCGTCCAGCAGAAAACCGAACCGGAGTTGCGCTGTTTGCGAGTCGATTCCCAGGAGCGACAGCACCTTCCGCTGCAACGCCGGATCGTTGATGCGAATGCTGCCTCCCCCGAGCTCGGTGCCGTTGAACACCACATCGTAAGCAAGCGCACGAACCTTCTCCGGCGACGAGTCGAGAAGCTCGACGTCCTCGGGGTTCGGCGCCGTGAACGGGTGATGCACGGAGCTGAGCCCGCCATTCTGCTCCCGGATGAACAATGGGAAATCGGTGACCCAGAGGAATGACCTCTTGTCTTCAGGAACCATTGAGAGCCGCTGCGCAACATCCTGTCGCACCCGGTCCAGCGCCGGGCTGGTCACGTGCTCCGCACCGGCGACCAAAAGGCAGAGCTCACCCTCTCCAACCGCAAGTCGCTGCGCGCCGCTCTCGCTCAGAAACTTCGCGGCCGGACCCTCGAGCCCGGCCACTCCCCGCTTGAGTCGAATCAATCCGCCCGCGCCCGCCGACTTCGCGACCACTTCGATCTCGTCCACCTGCTTGCGGGAGAGTGCCGCACCGCCCGGGATTCTGATTCCGCGAACGCGACCCCCGGCCGCGAGGGCCGAGTTGGCTATTCCGAATTCCGAGCCGCGAAACGCTTCGCTCGCGTCGAAGAGCTCGAGCGCGTAACGCAGGTCTGGACGGTCGGAGCCGAAGCGCTCCATCGCGTCGGCATAGGTGAGACGCTCGAACCTGGGCGGAATGTCGTATCCCGCTTCCTTGAACAGCACCGCCAGCATTCCTTCCGTGAGCGAGATGATGTCTTCGGGCGATATGAACGACGCCTCGATGTCGATCTGCGTGAACTCCGGCTGCCTGTCGGCGCGGAGATCCTCGTCGCGGAAGCAGCGTGCGATCTGAAAATACCGGTCGAAGCCGGCGATCATCAGCAGCTGCTTGTACAGCTGCGGCGACTGCGGGAGCGCGTAGAACTCGCCCGGATGCACGCGGCTCGGGACGACGTAGTCGCGGGCGCCTTCCGGAGTCGGCTTGGTGAGGATCGGAGTCTCGATCTCGAGAAAGCCGCGCTCATCGAGAAAGCGGCGTGTCGCCTGCTGGAGTCGGTGCCTGAGAATGAGATTCTTCTGCAGCTCGAAACGCCGCAGATCGAGATTGCGATGCTTGAGGCGCAGCTCCTCGGCGGGAAGCTTCTCCCCCTTGCCGCGCGCGACGGGAATTGCCGGAGTCTCGGCCGGTCCGACGATCTGGAAATCGCGCGCCCTGACTTCTATTTCGCCGGCCTCCATCTCCGCGTTCCTCATTTCGACGGGACGCGCCGCGACTTCACCTTCGAGGGTAATCACGGTCTCGAGACCGAGCTTGCCAGCGCGCTCGATTACGTCGGCGGGCGTCCATTTCGGATCGAACGATATCTGGACGAGTCCCGCACGATCGCGAAGATCGAGGAAAACGATTCCGCCAAGGTTTCGCGTACGGTGTACCCAGCCGCCGAGTTTGACTTTGGCGCCGACGTGAGACGCTCTGAGCTCTCCGCAGAGATGGGAGCGCGTGGCCGTCGCGAAACGGGATGTAGGGGCCGTGGAGGTCAGCGCCGGGACGTGTGGGTCGAATAAGGCATCAAGAGGGGTTAAATTTAGTAGTTGCATAGACTTGGTGGAAGGAGCATGTCGGACAAAAACACACGTCGGGAGGATTTGCCCGCGAAGAAGAACCTCCTCAACATCCTCCCTTCGGAAGCGGAGGAGCTGCTCCGTGGCTTTGCCGCGGAGCACGGTGAGAAACCCTTCCGCGGCTCCCAGGTCGTGCGGCACCTGTGGCAGAACCCGGCGGAGAGTTTTGCGGCCATGACGGATCTTCCCGTTGCCTTCCGGGACCTGCTCGAAGAACACTTCACAATCCCGCGCCTCGCGCTCGCAACGCGGCAGACGTCGAGCGACGGGACGGAGAAGTTTCTCTTTCGCCTCGAGGACGGCGAGTTCATCGAGACGGTGGCGATTCCCGAGGGCTCGCGCCTCACGCTCTGCATTTCGTCGCAAGCTGGCTGCGCGCTTCAATGCGCGTTCTGCGCGACCGGCGCTATGGGCTTCACGCGCAATCTCCAGATGTTCGAAATCAGCGGACAGGTGCGCGAGATGAAGCTGCTCTCTCCACCAAAGCCGGTGACGAACGTCGTCTTCATGGGAATGGGCGAGCCACTGATGAACTGGAAAGCGGTAGATCCGACACTCACCGTTCTCAACTCGCCCGCGGGCCTGGGAATCGGGGCCAGGCATATCACCGTTTCGACGGTCGGCGTCCTCCCCGGGATTGTCGCGCTGGGAGAACGCCCGGAGCAATTCCGGCTTGCGATCTCGATTCACGCCCCCAACGACGAGCTGCGCCAGTCGCTGATGCCCATCAACACCAAGTACCCGCTCGCGAGCGTCATCGAAGCCGCGAAAGTTTTCGAGCGGCGAGTGACATTCGAGTACGTGATGCTGGGCGGAATCAACGACGGTGGCGAGCAGGCGACGCAGCTCGCCGAGCTGGCGCGCGAGTGTGGCGCCTTCGTGAATCTCATTCCGCTTCATCCCGGCGGGGCCGGTGACTTCACTCCCAGCTCGCCCCAACAGATCCAATGGTTCGCTCGGCGCCTGAGGGCTCAGCGCGTCGAGGTTGCGGTGCGAAAGAGTCGTGGGATGGACATCGCCGCGGCATGCGGGCAGCTACGGGTGGAACGGCAGGGGCGGCGGGCGCCAGTCGGCGCCGACAAGGACGGTAACGTCCAGGTAGCGTGAGCTGTCGGGACGTGTGGCGATCGGAGCATTCATAGCCCGGGCGACGAGGCGCGCCCATTCCGGATGCGAAGATCGATCGTAGACAATGGTAGTCGCGCGTTGCTCTGTCACATTGCCCGAGCCAACAACATCGAAGCCGCGCTCTCGCAGATACAGCGTCGCGCGGCGCGCGAGACCCTTTGTCTTGGTGGCGTTCAGGACTTCAACCTTGATGCGGGTTCGGTCCGGAGCCCGCGCGTCGTCGGGCGCGTAGCTGACCTTCGATGCGGAGAAGGCACTGATTACCAGCCAGGAAATCCAGCCGATCACGCACAGAATCAGTAGAACGAGAATGATTCTGCCGTAGCGGCGTGGGCGCGCCGGGGGCGTCACCGCAGACTATTCCAGAGCTCGACTGTCTCGGGGAAGATGTGATTGCCCTCGCGCACCGACCACTCGAGACGGAAGCGCACCACCTGGCGAAATACTCCGTCGAAGTTGTGCGGCACCTGGCTGGCGAGAAAGCCGCGATCCTCAGCTAGAAATTTGCGGCCCCGCTCGAGGTAGTCCGCCATGTACAGCGCGCGTCCCGTTCGATCCCAGCTCGCGTGTCCAATGGTGTGATAGCGAATGGCGTCGAGCAGATGTTTTCTCCGCTCTCCTTCGGCTTCGAGCTTGATCGCGACCGCGGGGCCGTGCAGCAAGCCGTCCGGGGACTTCCGATCACCCGTGATGTCGCGCAGCTCGTCAATCGGCGCATCGCGCAGCGCGTCATGCCAAGTGCCGGCGTCGATCCAGGCATTCGCTTCGTCCGCTGTCAGGCGCATCGCCGCCCCCCAGGCCCGCAGCAGCGACGTCACGCGCGCTATGTGCGCCAGACGCCGCTCGCCCACCTGCGCCCATGTCGGCAGCCCGGAGCTCTGGAGACGGACCATTTCAGAAGATGATGTTGTCGATCAATCTGGTTTCGCCCACCCGCACGGCGCCGACGGCCGCATCACCGTGGCGTACGTTATTTACTCGCTGAAAGGTGTCGGCATTCACCGCCGCGAGATAACGTGGCGTGAGCCCCGCCACTCGTTCGAGCATCCGCCAGCCTGTCGCCTCGAGTGCGCTCGCCCGTCGTTCTCCCCTGCCGAAGGCATCGCGCATCGCGAACAGGGCTTTCGACAGAATGAGCCCGAGCTCACGGTCCTTCGGAGAGAGGTATCGGTTCCGGCTCGACATGGCCAGGCCATCGGGCTCCCTCACGGTGGGCGCGACAAGAATTCCTACGGGAAAATTGAGATCGCGGACCATGGCTTTCACGGCCGCAGCCTGCTGGAGATCCTTCTGGCCGAAAACAGCCACGTCGGGCATCACGATGTGGAAGAGCTTGGCGACTACTGTGAGAACGCCCTCGAAGTGATGCGGCCGCACTGCCCCTTCCCATTCCTTTCCTACGCTCCCCGGATGGACGATCACGACTGGAGCGTGCTCCGGGTACATGTCTTCCCTTGTCGG
>JAYWBE010000161.1:0-1970 GCA_043781715.1 Gemmatimonadaceae bacterium | reverse complement strand
CCGCCCTCGACCCCAAACGAGCGGCCGCTCGTGTTGTTCTTGTTTTTCGGCTTGACGCTCGCGTTCTCAGCGGGAACGCAGTACGTGGCGTGGCGCCTCGGATTTCCCGCAACCCTTGGGCGAGCGCTGTTCGTCCCCAACGCGCGCACGCTCGCGTTGTTCCGCGCTTCCGCCGTGCTTTGTACAGGTTTCTGGCTAGCCGCGTCGATATTGACCCAGCCACGCTGGCTCCGGACAGGCCTCTTCTTGTCAGCGACCGCTCTCGCCAGCCTGAGTCTCGGACCTTTCCACGCTCCTTATCTGATCGTGGTATGGTATTCAAAGTCGGGCCTAGTCGCGGCAGATACCACTTCAGTCTTTCGCGCTGGATGGCTGGTACTCGGGACGACTGCAATATGCCTCATCGCTGCCATCAGCCACGCATGGCGCGGACGCAGCCAAGCCGTGCCATCCACTTCTCACGGGTCAGCAGACTGGGGAACCGGAGACGATCTCGCCCAACCGCACGGACTAATCCTCGGGCGCCGTCGCAACCATCTCCTTCGGTTTGAAGGCGAAGGTCACGTTCTAACGGTCGCGCCCACACGGTCTGGTAAGGGCGTGAGCTGTGTTATTCCGAATCTTCTCGATCATCCAGGGTCGATCCTCGTCACCGACCCCAAAGGAGAGAACTTCGCCGTCACCGCTCGGTGGCGTCGGGACATCGGACAGCAGGTGCACGCTTTTGACCCGTTTAGAGTCGCAGTCGCAAGCGGTGATGCCACCTACAACCCCCTTGAGCTTATTGATCCAGAAAGTCCTGAGGCGGTCGACGAAGCCCGCATGCTCGCAGATATGATCGTGCTCCCGGAAGGACAGGGCGGCGAGCAACTGTTCTGGAACGAAGAGGCGCGCGCCGTCCTGACAGGTCTCATTCTTCACGTCGCCGCAAACGCGGCCCCAGAGCTCCGAACGCTCTCCCATGTGAGGACACTCCTTACACTGCCTCCGGAGTCTTTTGCCGAGCTACTGAAAGACATGCGAGAGAGCCCGGCGGTTTCTGGTCTCGTTTCCAGATCCGCAGCGAGGATACTTCAGAAGGCAGAACGAGAACGGAGCGGCGTAATCTCCACGGCACAGAGTCACACCCATTTCCTGGATAGCGCTCGGATGGCTCGCGTACTGGGGCAATCCACTGTAGACCTTTCGATCCTCAAACGGGAGCCGACGAGTGTGTATCTGATCCTCCCTTCGGACCGGCTCGAGGCTTACGCGCGGTGGCTGAGAATCATGATCGCGTGCTCCCTGTTGGCAATAGCACGGTCACGAGGCCAGCCAAAGGAACGCGTTCTCTTCCTGCTCGACGAGTTCGCCCACTTGGGAAAGATGCATCCGGTCCAGCGAGACATCGGTCTCGCCGGCGGATTTGGCGTCACCTTCTGGCTCATCGTGCAGGATCTGTCGCAGCTGCGGAGTACCTACGGTGATACCTGGCCCACATTTCTAGCCAACGCCGACGTATTGCAGGCGTTTGGGACTAATGACTGGGACACCGCCGAGTACTTGTCCAAAATGACTGGGGAGGCGACGATCTTTGTAAGGACGCAAAATCAGTCACGGGGCCTGAGCCGCGGCAAGCAGTCGCAACGGCAAGAGGGCACTGCACTGTCGGTATCGGAAAGAAACCGACGGCTACTCCTGCCGGACGAGGTCCGCAGGCTTGGGCGAGACACCGAGCTCCTTTTCGTCAAGGGCGGCTCGCCGCTCTTGACCTTCAGGACGAATTATCGGGAAGACGCCGAGTTCCTTGGGCGGAGCGATCCCAATCCGCTCTACCAGCCCGTCACCGTCCCGCAAATTGCTGTCTAAACGGTCTCACTTCGTGAGAGGCACTGAAGCTGGGTTGTCGCCACCTCGTGGTTTTCGCTCGAAGTTTTTGAGTCGCTATTCAGGTGCGCACGTTTTCTTCGGCTTGATCGCTTTCGGAGTTG
>JAYWBE010000160.1:0-1971 GCA_043781715.1 Gemmatimonadaceae bacterium | reverse complement strand
CCGCGCCGGATCACTGGCACACGCCCGCCACGATTCTCGCGCTCGACGCCGGGAAGCACGTCTACGTCGAGAAGCCGAGCGGACACGACCCGCGCGAGGACGAGCTAATCGTCGCGGCCGCGCGCAAGCACAACAAACTGCACGTACAGCTCGGTACCCAGGCTCGCTCCGGTCCGCATTTCATCGAGGTCAAGCAGTTGATTAGTGGCGGTCAAATCGGAACGCCGTATCTCGCGCGCGCCTGGTACGCCAATACGCGCACTGGAATCGGGAAAGGCAAAGTGGTTCCGGTGCCCTCGAATCTCGACTACGAGCTGTGGCAGGGTCCCGCTCCGCGCACTCCTTATCGCGACAACATCATCCACTACAACTGGCACTGGTTCACCAACTGGGGAACCGGCGAGATCTGCAACAATGGAACACATGAGATCGATGTAGGTCGCTGGATGCTGGGCGTCGACTATCCGACGAGCGTCATCTCGACCGGCGGACGCTTCCACTACGCTGACGACTGGCAGTTTCCCGACACTCAGGAAGCGACGTTCGTGTTCGACGGGGGCAAGAGCATCATCTGGCAGGGGCAGAGCTGCAACGGACTCGAGCTCTACCAACGTTCGCGCGGCACTGCAATCCTCGGCACCAACGGTAGCGTGGTAGTCGATCGGGACGGCTACGTCGTCTACGATCTGAAGAACAAGATCGTCAAGCAGCTATCGCCAGTCGCAAAAAGCGATAGTCTCAATACAGTGGGTGACGACTGGCTGACGCAGCTCCACATCGACAACTTCGTCAGCGCGGTGCGCACGGGCACCAAGCTCTCCGCGCCGATCGAGGACGGCGCCAAGACCGGGACGCTGTGCCACCTCGGCACAATCTCGCAGCAGGTGGGTCGCAAGCTCACCACCGATCCCAGGAACGGGCACATTCTCGGCGACGAGGAAGCGGCCAGGCTCTGGTCGCGCGAGTACGACCCGCGGTGGAAGCCGGTGGTGTGACCGGGTTCCACGAGGATCGCTACTTCGATCCCGACCCGACAATTCGGCGCCACGCGCGCGCGTTGTACGACGAGACGCGGGCGCTGCGGATCATCTCGCCGCACGGACACGTCGATCCGGCGATCCTCGTATCGAATGACGCGTTTTCCGATCCGGTGTCGCTCATCATCACGCCGGACCACTACATCCTCCGGATGCTGTACTCGCGCGGCGTGCCGCTCGAGTCGCTCGGTGTCGCTCCCATCGACGGCAAGCCCCCGAATGCCGAGCAGGATCCGCGCAAGATCTGGCAGACATTCGCCGACCACTGGCAACTCTTTCGCGCGATGCCGACGCGCGCGTGGATCGAGTACGAGCTGCGCGAGGTGTTCGGCGTTCAACGCGACCTTGACTCGGCGTCCGCGCCCCACGTGTACGACACAATCGTGGAGCGGTTGCAGTCGCCGGAGTTCCGCCCACGCGCGCTCTTCAAGCGGTTCAATATCGAGGTGCTGGCGACGACCGACGCCGCGAGCGATACGCTCGAGCATCACAAGGCGCTGCACGCCGTGGATATTGGCGGTCGCGTGATTCCGACGTTTCGGCCGGACGCGCTGTTCCGGATCGCGTCCCCGGAATGGCCGGCGGAGCTAGCCCGGTTCGGGCGCGTCAGTGGCGGCACGATCGGAAGTTACGCCGAGTTCGTGAATGCACTCGCGCGGCGACGCGCTGAGTTCAAGGCGATGGGCGCGACCGCGACGGATCACGCCGTCGTCGTAGCACGCACCGAACGACTCGATGATGCGGAGGCGGAGCGCTTGTTCACCAAGGCCGGCGAACGTGCGGCGACGGCGGAGGACCAGTCACGCTTCGAGGCGCATCTCCTCATGGAGATGGCGCGTCTGTCGGTGGGCGATGGGCTCGTGATGCAGCTCCATGCGGGCTCGCTGCGCGATCACAACGAGCTGGTGCATCGGCGCTTTGGAGCGGATCGCGG
>JAYWBE010000159.1:0-17862 GCA_043781715.1 Gemmatimonadaceae bacterium | reverse complement strand
CGGGGTAAAGCACGTGGTCGGCCATCGCGATGTACACAGCGACGATCGACATCGGGATGCTCATCAGGAAGGCGTAAAGCATCTGCCCCGGATACGCGAGCCGCGGAAGCTCCGGAAGCTGGCTCATGAGCGGCCACCACATCAGCACGGCGGCCGCCATGAACATCAAGTGCTCGAGGATGTGCAGATTGTGATTTGCCATCGCCGCGTTGTAGAACTGCGGCAGATGCCATACTGCGATCATGAGATTGAAGACGACGAAGCAGATGGGCGCTCTCGTGAAAAATCGCGCGATCGGTGCAATGAAGCCAGTCGTGAGTGGTCGCCGAATCATCCAACCCGGTACTCCCGCGAGCAGAAGGGGCGGCACGGCCAGCGTGATCAGAAGATGCTGCACCATGTGCGCGCTGAAGAGATAGTCATCGCTCAGATCGTGGATCGGACCATTGAGCGAGGCGAACAACAGGAGCAGGCCGGAAAAGAAGTAAATCTTCTGGGAGCGGGTGGGCTCCTGCCGGAGTCGTCTGGAAGCCCAGATGTAGAGCGCGCCGAGCGCTGCGATGCCAATGGCGGTACTCGGGTGAACCGACCATCGCCACCAGTTGAGATTGGCAATGGGATGCAGCAGCGCCAGTAACAACATGCTACATGATCTTGATGTGGAGATGTCCGAAGAGGAACAGCAGCGCGAGGAGCGTGAGCGAGGCGATCAGGAGGGGGCCGGTGAAGAGCACCCGGAAGAGTCTGTGATCGTACTTGAGGTGCATGTAGAACATCACGACGATCGTAAACTTCAATCCCGAGAGAAAAAGCAGTGTGGGAACGAAGCCCCGTGAGGCGGCGAAAGAAGGAACGTAGAAGGCCCAGACCTCACCGACCGTTATCAGCGCGAGGATGAGGGCGACCTTCCAGTAGATGGACCAGTCCGGATGGGCGTGCTCCTCTTCCCCGTGCGGCGCGTGTGCCTGCGCTTCGGCCGGATCCGGGAGATTGGTCATGCTGGCGTGAGAGTCCATCATTTCCTGCCGGTTACTTGATGAGATAAACGAGAGTGAAGATCACGATCCAGATCACGTCGACGAAGTGCCAGTAAAGTGCGGCAATGTCCACGAGCAGTGAATCGCGCGAGCCCAGGCCCCGCCGGTAATCGATTGCGAGCAGCGTGACCAGCCAGATCACGCCCGCGGTCACGTGCGCGCCGTGGAAGCCGGTGAGCGTGAAGAAGGAAGAGCCGAACAGGTTCGTTCGAATCGACAGCCCTTCATGGACGAACGACGTGAACTCGAACGCCTGGAATCCGAGAAAA
Source organism: Gemmatimonadaceae bacterium (assembly GCA_043781715.1). Lineage (GTDB taxonomy): Bacteria > Gemmatimonadota > Gemmatimonadetes > Gemmatimonadales > Gemmatimonadaceae > UBA4720. The sequence goes on along the minus strand of JAYWBE010000159.1, from coordinate 16,556 downwards.
GTCGCGCCGGCGATCGCCGTCATCCAGAGCCACAACCGGGAGGAGCCGAGTATTCGATCACCTCGGGTGTATTTTGGCTTCTCTTTGTTCTGAACGGCGGCCAGAGCCAGCACCATGAACAGCGACGACATGAGTAGCACGAACGTCGAAGCCGAGGTCACCGGAATGTTGAGGATCGGCTTGAAGACGTGTCCGGTGACGGGATCCGTCCACGTCTCGTGCGGGAACGGGCCCACGATGCTCCGTCCCTTGTAGATCAGATATGTCGATATCAACGAGACGAAGAGCATGCACTCGGAGCCGATGAAGGCCCAGATGGCGATCTTGCGGCTGTCGATACCCAGCGTCGTGTAGTGGTGTGGTGCGGGCGCGCTCACGTGCGTTGCTGGTGCGGACATTGTTTAGTGGTGCTCCGGCTCGAGCGGGCTCAGGAGCCAGCTGTAAAGAGAAAAGATCATTAACGCCGCGCCGACGCCGATGAGCGCGTGCGAGGAGATGAGTCCGCAGAACATGATGATCAGGCCGAGTGCCACGAGGAGCGGCTTGATGGTGCTGTATGGCATCACGATCCCGAGATCAGCCGGGGTTTTGCCTTCCTGCGAGTTTATGCGGGCGCACTCGTAGTCGATTTCCTTTCCTTCCCACAGCGGATACCTGCTCGTCACGGTCGGGACCTTCGCGAAGTTGTACTCCGGCGGAGGGCTGGGAATCGTCCACTCGAGGGTTCCGGCGCCCCACGGATTGGATCCGGCGATTTCTCCGCGCTTGCGACTCGCGAAGAAATTGTAGATGAAGATCAGCATCGCGATGGGGAAGATCATCGCGCCGGCGGTGGACATGGCGTTGGGGAGATCCCAGCCCTGGCCCGTGTCGAAGGTGTAGATGCGGCGGGGCATCCCGAGCATTCCCGAGAAATGCATCGGGAAGAAGGTGAGGTTCATGGCGATGAAGGTGAGCCAGAAATGGATCTTGCCCAGCTTCTCGTCCATCAGGCGGCCGGTGATCTTGGGGAAGTAATGGTAGATACCGGCGAAGATGCCCATGATCGAGCCGCCGAACAGCACGTAGTGGAAGTGCGCGACGATGAAGTACGTGTCGGTCTGTTGGAGATCGGCGGGCGGGGACGCGTGCATGATCCCCGAGATTCCGCCGATGGTGAACAGGGCAACGAGACCGATTCCGAACAACATCGCGGTCGTATAGCGGATGGCGCCCTGCGCCATCGTCGCGATCCAGTTGAAGATCTTCACTCCGGTCGGGATCGCGATGAGCATCGTCGTCAGGCCGAAGAACGTATCGGCGATCGGGCCCATTCCCACCGCGAACATGTGATGCGCCCAGACGCCGAAGCCCAGGACAGCGATCAGAATTCCGGAGTAGACCATCACCGGATATCCGAACAGCGGCTTCTTCGAGTACGTCGGCAGCACTTCGGAGACGAGTCCGAATGCCGGGAGGACAAGGATGTAGACCTCCGGGTGCCCGAAGATCCAGAACAGATGCTGCCATAGCAGTGGATCGGCGCCCGCGCTCACCGTGTTGTAGAAGTTCGTACCGAAGAAACGGTCGAACAGCAGGAACACCAGCGCAATCGTGATGACGGGGAACGCCAGCACCATTAGCACCTGAACGATGAACGCCATCCAGGTGAACATCGGCATCCGCATGAGCGTCATGCCGGGCGCGCGGAGGTTGATGATCGTCGTCAGGAAGTTGAACGCCGCCGCCAGCGACGAGATGCCAAGTATCTGGAGGCCGATCACCCAGAAGTCGATGTTGATTCCGGGGGAGTAAGCCCTGGTCGTGAGAGGCGCGTAACCGAACCAGCCACCGTTCGGCGCGACCGCGAAGAAAATCGGAATCGTGATGAAGATTCCGCCGAACAGATAAACCCAGTAGCTGAAGGCGTTGAGTCGCGGGAAGGCGACGTCGCGCGCGCCGATCTGGAGCGGAATCAGAAAATTGAAGAACGCTGCCGAGAGCGGCATGATCGCGAGGAAGATCATGGTCGTTCCGTGCATCGTGAAGAGCTGGTTGTAGAACTCGGCCGACACGAGGTGCTGATTGGGAGCACCCAGCTGCGCGCGGATGATGACCGCCTCTACTCCGCCGAACATGAAGAAGAAAAGAGCCGTATACAGATACAGAATACCAATGCGCTTGTGGTCTACGGTGCTGAGCCAGCTCCAGAGGCCCGAGTGTTCGCCCGAGTATTCGCCACCGTACGCCGGGGCTCGTATTGCAGTCGTTGCCAAGGCTTGTCTCCGGTTACTTCAGTGCGGTTAGGTAGGCGACGATGTCGGCGATCTGCTGATCGGTGAGGCCGCCTGTCGCTGACGTGATTTTTGCTTTGAGAACAGGATCGTACTCATCGAGGCCGAGCGTCGGCATGATGACTTCTGGTTTCATTGCGCGGGCGTTCTTGATCCAAAGTGCGAGATACGCAGCGGTATTGGGGAAACGACCCGCCGCAATCGCGATTCGTGATCCGACGTGGGTCAGGTTTGGGCCTGTTGTGCCCATCGCCATTGGGTTGCCGGCGATCGAATGACAACCAATGCACGCGGAGCCACTGAACATCTTCAATCCACGCTGCGCATTCCCCGTGAGCCCCGGCGTGAACTTGAGGCCTGGTGGTATCGGTGAGTGCGGAATTGCGTAGTCAGGAACTTTCTCGCGCGGAAAAATGTAACCGGGCTGCACCGCGCCGGCAGACGCTGCGGCCGCCGAGGACTGAGCAACTCCCAGGCGCGCCCCCGGATTCGCCTCAGGATTCTGCGAGCGCGGAATGGCCGGCTGAGTGCCCGCGACTGCACCGGTGCCCGAGCTTTGCTGCGCGATGCCGCGCGCGGCAGCCTGCGCGGCTTGCGTCGGTGAATTTGACCCGCCCGGTGTCGTCACACCCGGCCCCTCAAGTGGAGGCGGAATGGGACCGGTCGTCGGCACCGTGGGACCAACTGCTCCAAACCTTGCTGGCATTTTCTGTCCGGCCACCCACGATTCGAACTGCTGCGGGGTCACCGTGAAAATTCTGAAGCGCATGTTGGCGTGCGACGCACCACAGAACTCGACACAGAATCCGTTCCATACGCTGCCGGCGATGGAGCTGTCGGGTGTGTACCAGATGTAATTCGTGCGATTCGTGATGACGTCGCGCTTTCCGCCGAGCTGCGGCGCCCAGAACGAGTGAATCACGTCCGCCGATCGCAGCCTGAAATTCACCGTCCGTCCGACCGGGAGGTAGATCTCGTTCGCGGTCGTCACGCCGTACTCGGGATACCTGAACTCCCACCACCACTGGTGACCCGTCACATCGATGTTCAGCGAGCCGGGCGCGGCCTGAGCCTGGGTGATGAAGATCGTCCTGACCGTCGGAACGGCGATGAACACCAAGATCACCGCTGGGATCAGCGTCCAGGCGATCTCGAGCTTGGTGCTGCCGTGGGTTTGCGGAGGCGTCCCCTGGTTCTCGCTGCGCCGGTACCTGAACACGACATAGATGAGAACCCCCTCGACCAGGACGAAGACGATCGTACCGAGAAGCAGCAGGCGGTCCCAGAGGAAATCGATCTCGCGTCCGAGATCCGAGTGCGGGACGAGCGTGGTGTTGGGATGCGCTTCGTTGCAGGAAACGGCCGCCACGGCAAATGCGGCGACAAATGCATAGGATGCAAGCCGCCGGAGGCGGTCAGAACCTTTCATGCGAAGGGAATCCTGTTCTCGTCGAGTTAGGAGCGTCTCACCTTCGCTGGGTGAAACACTTACGGAGTTTTTTTAAGGCTGAAGCAGCTAGAAATTAACCTTCAATGGTCCGTTGCGGGAGTTGCCCTTGGTGCCGTCATCGCCTCAGGGTTGAGCAATCGGTCGAGCTGGTCGCGCGTCATCAGGCCGCGCTTGCAAACGAGATCGTTCATTCCGCTGAGCAGCCTGAACGCGATGATCGGCTCGAACATGTTGAGCTGGAGCTGCCCCGCCTCGGCTGCCATCGTCACCGTCACATCGCCGCCGATGATGTCGAAGCACACTTGATTCACCATTTCGGGAATCACCGGGTTCACCTTTCCCGGCATGATCGACGAGCCCGGCTGCATTGCCGGAAGATTGATCTCGCCGAGTCCCGCGCGCGGACCCGAGCTTAGCAACCGCAAATCGTTGCAGATCTTGGAGAGCTTCACCACGCTGGGTGCGTCCCATCTTGATGAACGAGCTGAACTCCTCCCCCTTGTGCAGAAACGCCGCGGCGAGGGCGATCATCGCCAATTGCAAATCGCCGATACTGGTATGAATCGCGAGCGTCACCGAGGTCGAATAGAACGTCGTTCGTCGACTGGCTGAGATTGAGGTGGTTGTTCGGGTGAACGATGTCGTACTGCCCGTGCTCCTTCCCGAGGATCTCGAGCGCGCGATTGGCCATCATTTCGTTCGCGTTCATGTTGGACGAAGTTCCGGTGCCGCCTTGGATCATGTCGACCCGGAAATGCTCGTGGTGCAGACCTTCCCTGATCGCGGAGCCTTCTCAACTTCGATAGAGAGGAAAATTTAATGCGTAGCGGGAAGCTACACTGGCCGAATACCTTATTGAAGTCACTCGCCCGCCCCGCGGGGCAGGCGCCGCAACGTTCCCCGTCCACTCAGAATATGCCGCGCTCTCCGCTTCGACTGGCCGTATGCGCCGGCCTCTTCGTGTCGCAATGTCTCCCCTCCGCGGTGCATTCGCAGGCGGTATCCACGCCCAACTTCGTGATGGTGATTCACGGTGGCGCCGGTACGATCCTCAGATCCAGCATGACGCCAGAGATGGAGAAGGCGTACATCGACACGCTTACGATCGCCCTGCGCACCGGTTATCAGATTCTCTCGCACGGAGGGACCAGCCTCGACGCCGTGGAAGCGACTATCAGAGTGATGGAGGATTGTCCTCTGTTCAATGCCGGGAAGGGCGCGGTGTTCACGGCTGAAGGCACCAACGAGCTCGATGCATCGATCATGGATGGACGGACGCTCAACGCCGGCGCGGTCGCTGCCCTCCAGCACGTGAAGAATCCGATTTCACTCGCACGCCTGGTCATGGAGAAGTCACCGCACGTGATGATGGTGGGAGCAGGGGCGGAGGAGTTCGCGAAGTCACAGGGTGTCAAGCTCGTTCCCCCACACTACTTCTGGACGGAGCGGCGGTGGAGAGGGTACGAGGCGGAAAAGGCGCGGGCCGACAGCGGAAAAACGGGCGCGGTCCCTGGTGAGGAGCGCAAGTTCGGAACTGTGGGCGCGGTCGCGCTCGACAAGGCGGGGAATCTCGCTGCCGGAACGTCGACGGGCGGAACGAACATGAAGAGGTTCGGACGCGTTGGCGACTCGCCGATCATCGGCGCCGGGACGTACGCCAACAACCTGAGCTGCGCTGTCTCCGGCACCGGCGACGGAGAGTTTTTCATTCGCAACAACGTCGCGGCCGACATCTGCGCGCGCGTTCGCTACAGCGGAGTCTCGCTCCGTCAGGCTGCGGACGATGTCGTGATGAAGGAGCTCGTGGCGCAGAACGGCGGAGGCGGAGTGATCGCGATGGACCGGAAGGGAAACATCGCCACGCCCTTCAATACCCCGGGGATGTATCGGGGGTGGGTGACGGGCGACGGCAAAATCACGGTAAAGATCTACAAGGACTAACTCACAGGGAGCGGCGAATGGAAATCTCGAGAAGGAAATTCCTAGGAACCAGCGCCGCTGCCGCGGCCGCACTCACGCTCGACCGCAGCGCGAATGCCGCGACTCCGCGGATTTCAGTCATCGACAGAGCGAAGTCGCTTCGACCGGTATTCCGGCCGGTGATCGTCGCGTCCGCGAACGGCATTCGCGGCGTCGCGCGCGCTTACGACATGATCACCCGTCAGAACGCCGACACACTGGACGCGATCATCGCCGGCGTCAACATCCAGGAGCTCGATCCAGAGGACCAGTCGGTTGGGTTGGGTGGCCTGCCGAATGAAGAAGGAGTGGTACAGCTCGACGCCTCGTGCATGCATGGTCCGACGAAGCGGGCCGGATCCGTAGGCGCGCTCGAGGACATCGCGACGCCATCGCTCGTCGCGAAAGCGGTGATGGATTACACCGATCACATCATGCTGGTGGGCGCGGGCGCGAAGAAATTTGCGCTCGAGATGGGATTCAAGGAGCAGAATCTTCTCACGGAAAAGAGCAGGCGCGACTGGCTTCGCTGGAAAGCGTGCCTCAACCCGGCCGACGCCTGGCTCGATACGCGAAGTGACAGCGCCGCCCCACCTCCGCCAACTGCAAGTCTATCGTTTGATGATCCGCTGCACGTGAAGTTCACCACGGGAACCATCAATATGAACGCAGTGAATGCCGCGGGCGACATGTCCTCGGTCACGACGACCAGCGGATTGTCGTGGAAGCTGTCGGGAAGAGTTGGCGATTCGCCGATCATCGGCGCGGGGCAGTACTGCGACAACAGCGTGGGCGCGGCAGGATCCACCGGGCGCGGCGAAGCGAACATCAAGGTCTGCGGCGCTTTCCTGATTGTCGAGTTCATGCGGCAGGGGATGTCGCCCGACCAGGCGTGCATGAAGACGATAGATCGGGTGATCGCCATGACGGAGCGGCGGCTGCTCGATCCTGCCGGCCGGCCGCTATTCGACCTGCAGTTCTATGCGTTGTCCAGGGACGGCCGTTTCGGCTCGGCCAGCGCCTATGAAGGCGCTCGCTTTTCGGTCGCTGACTCCAGTGGAGCCCGGCTCGTTCCGATGCAGTTCAAGTTCGCGCGATCAGAGAGGCCGCAAATGCCCGAGGTCAGGTGTCGCCGAGCTTGAAGGTGCCGACCAGGTCCGAAATGCGTGCGGATGCGTCAGTCAGCGCGCTCGCGACGGCTGCGAGGTCCGCGATGTTCCTGCTCTGCTCCTCGTCCGAGACGGCGACCTCGTGCATCGCGCGCGAGAACGCGCTCGTGCCGTAGGATAGACCCGCCAGACGCTGGGTCATGAGCGAGATCAGCTCGTTCGATTCACGAACGGCTTTTTCGATGCGACCACTCAGGTCTTCCCCTTCGACCGTGCCCTCTTCGACCCTCGATAGCGACTGGCGTCCTGCCCGCGTCGCCTCGAGAGCCTGTTCGACCGTGGCCACCGTGCGCGACGTCGCCTCGCGCGACTGCGCGACGCTGTCCACCATCTCCTGAACGAGCGACGTCGTGCGCTGGGCGGCGTCTGCGGAGCTGCTCGCGAGGCGACGGACCTCGCTCGCGACGACGGCAAAGCCATGACCGTGCTCACCGGCGCGCGCTGCTTCCATCGCAGCGTTGAGCGCGAGTAGCTTCGACTGCCTGGCGATTTTCTGCACGAGTACGAGGAACGCTCCGATCTCGTCCACGGCCGCCGACATCGCATCGATTCCTTCGGCGCTCTCGAGCGAATCGGAAGCCAGAGACTGAAGCGAGCTCGCGGTACGCTCGAGACGCACCCGGTTCTCTCGCGCCAGCTGCCGCAGCGCCTTGTCGCGTCGCAATCCTTCTTGTGCCGCTTCGCGAAGGTTTCCCGAGATCTCGACCAGCTTTGTCGCTTCGGCCATCAATTCCTTGATCGCCCGCTCACGCGCGACGGCGTCCTGGCTCAGCGCGTTGGTCGTCGCCGCACCGTCGCGGGCCGATGCCGCGGCGGACACAGATGCCATGGCAATCCGTGATGCCAGCTCGCTGTTGTTGTCGGCGGAGCTCCGCATCTTGCCAGCCACGCCCCTCAGCTCTGTGAGCATCGACATCGTCGAGCGTGTGAGGCGGTCGACGGCGCGGTTGGATGCCGACGGGTTATAGTTGCTCGAGAGATCCCCCTTCGCGATCGCCTCGTGCGTGCGTGCGAGCTCGGCGGCCGGCCCACTGACGTGCTGGCGAACGAAGATCAACGCGGCCCAGGCGGTGGCGGCAAGCGCGACCCCGATCCAGAGGACAGCAATCGCGAGCGCTATCTCGACACCGCCCACCGACAGCAGATCCTGGCGCGTTCCCGAGGGAATCTGGCGATAGACCTGCCAGCAGATTCCCCCGAGCCCGATGAGGAACACCGATCCGAAGGTGATGCTCGTTCCGAGCGCGCGGCGCTGCAATGCGCTGAAGAACGGCTTGAGAAGGCCGGAGGAAGAGCGCGGAACGAGAGGGAGCGGCGTTGCTGTCATCTTGAGGAGCGATTGTGGAACGACTCGGTCAGCCGCGCCGGAGATGAAACTCCGTCGCTCAGCCGCTAGTTTGTACAAATGGAAAATTCGGCAACACGGAACGACCCTCTCCCTTTATCCGCCATCACTTACGATCCGTCGGCGATCGAGCGGAAGTGGCAGCGCATCTGGCAGGAGCGTGGAACGAACCACACGGATCTGCAGAGCGCCCAAAGGCCGTTCTATGCCCTGATGATGTTCCCCTATCCGTCCGCCGAAGGACTCCACGTCGGGAATCTTTTTGCGTTCACAGGGAATGACATTTATGGACGATTCCAGCGTCTCATCGGACACAACGTCTTCGAGCCGCTAGGGTACGATGCCTTCGGGATTCATTCGGAGAACTATGCCCTCAAGGTCGGGCAGCATCCGATGGAGCTCATCCCGCGGAACATCGCCAACTTCCAGCGCCAGCTCGAAAGAGCGGGATTGATGGTTGATTGGCGCTACAGGCTCGCCACCACCGACCCCAGCTACTACAAGTGGACGCAGTGGCTCTTCCTCCAGCTCCTCGAGCAGGGGCTCGCTTACAGGAAGCAGGCAGCGGTCAACTGGTGCCCCGACTGCAAGACAGTGCTGGCCAACGAGCAAGTTGTAGGTGGACTGTGCGAGCGCAGCAAAACGCCAGTCGAGCAGCGGCTCCTCGAGCAGTGGTTCTTCCGCATCAGCGACTACGCTCCGAGGCTACTGGAGAATCTCGACCACATCGATTGGTCGGAGACCACCAAGACCGCGCAGCGAAACTGGATTGGTCGCTCCGAAGGGGCAGAAATCGCTTTCGAAGCAGAGAACGTCGAAGGCGGCAGTTGTGAGATCCGTGTGTTCACAACTCGGCCTGACACGATTTACGGCGCCACGTACCTGGTTCTCGCTCCGGAGCATCCGCTTGTTGACGGGCTCGCGAAACCGGCCGAGCAGAAGAAGCTGAACGCGTACCGCGAGAAGACGAAGAAGCAGGACATCATCACCCGGAAGACGAGCACCGAGAAGACCGGAGTCTTCACCGGATCCTATGCCATCAATCCGGCGACGGAGAAGGAGATTCCGATCTGGGTCTCGGACTACGTGCTGATGGAGTACGGCACGGGCGCCATCATGGGAGTGCCCGGCCACGATCAGCGCGATTTCGAATTCGCGACCAAGTTCGAGCTGCCGATCGTGCGCGTAGTTTGCGGCGAGCGCGAGGATGCGAGCACGCCGCTGCACGAGGCGTTCACGGAGTGCGAATCGGGTACTCTCGTCAACTCCGGCGTGTTCGATGGATTCCGGGTCGAGGCCGCGAAAAAGGCGATCGTGGATTTGCTGGCCAAGGGTGGGTCGGCCAAGCCCATCGTTCATTACCGTCTCCACGACTGGTGCATCTCACGGCAGCGTTACTGGGGTCCGCCGATTCCGATCATCTACTGCGAGTCGTGTGGAGTGGTGCCGGTGCCGGAAAAGGATCTTCCGGTCATTCTGCCGTTCATTGAGGACTTCAAGCCCGACGACTCGGGTGTCTCGCCGCTGGCGCGTCACGAGGAGTGGTACCGCGTCGAGTGCCCTAAGTGCGGCAAGATGGGACGGCGCGAGACGGACGTGTCGGACACCTTCCTCGATAGCGCCTGGTATTTCCTGCGCTACCCGAATGTCGGGCGCGACGACGTGCCGTTCGAGAAGAGCGTCACGAAAAAGTGGCTGCCCGTGAATTCGTACATTGGCGGCAACGAGCACGCGGTGCTGCACCTGTTGTATTCGCGATTCATCACGATGGTTCTGCACGACGCGGGGCATCTCGAGTTCGAGGAGCCGTTCACGCGGTTTCGCGCGCACGGTCACATCATCCGTGACGGCGCGAAGATGTCGAAGACGCAGGGCAACATCGTGAACCCCGACGAGTACATCGAGCAGTGGGGCGCCGACGCGTTCCGCACGTACCTCATGTTCCTCGGCCCGTACGAGCAGGGTGGCGATTTTCGCGATCAGAGCATCTCGGGACCCCGCCGTTTCCTCGAGCGGTTGTTCGCATCGGTTCAAAGCATGTCGAGCGATGGCGCGCCGGATCATTCCGTGATGCGCAAGCTGCATCAGACGATCAGAAAGGTCGGCGAGGACATTCCGCGCCTGAGCTACAACACCGCGGTCGCCGCGATGATGGAGTACATGAACGTCCTCCGCAAAGGGGAGCGCACGCCCCATCGCGACGAGGTGCTGCCACTGATTCCGCTCGTCGCGCCGTTCGCGCCGCACATCGCCGAGGAGCTGTGGGAGCAGACGGGGGGAACCGGGAGCGTGTTCGACTCGGCGTGGCCGAGCTTCGACGCGGCGCTCGCTGTGGACGATTCCATTGAGCTCGTCGTTCAGGTGAACGGCAGGGTGCGGGGCAAGATCACGGTCGCGCGCGACATCGGTGAGAAGGCGGCACTCGTTGCCGCGCTCGCGGAGCCGGCGGTGGCGAAATTCGCTGTCGGCACGCCTAAGAAGGTCGTCTTCGTTCCGGGGCGGCTGCTCAACATCGTGGTCTGAAGGCCAGTTGAGGTTTTACTCGTACATCTCGTTCAGATCAGCGTTCGCGAGGTCGAAGAGAAATCCGCCGATCCTCTCCGTCACGGCGCGCAGGAACTTCTCGCCCTTCTCCGGAGTGGAGGCCACAGGATTTCCGGTTCCGGTATCGTCAGTGACCTTCGACCAATGTCGCGGCGCCCACACCCAACCGTCGCGCAGTCCGGCAATGCGAAATTTCCTCGCCCTACCTGGCCCGGCCTCCGTTAACGGAAGTATCAGATCGGGCTCGAGCGACATCATCACGCTCGTCTCCATCTCGCCGGCGTGGTCGCCGGCATTGTCGAAGTAGTCAGCGCCCTTCACGCACGTCCACCAGTTGATGGTGCAGATGAAGAGATCGACCTTCGGCTGCAGCTCCCGAATCATCTGCCTGAAGTCGTTGCCGCCGTGTCCGTTGAGAATCAGCAGCTTTGTCACGCCCTGCCCCGCGATCGCCGAAGCGAGATCGGTAAGCAACGCGAGCTGCGTGCTGGGATTCATGTTGAGCGCGAGCCTGAGATCGAGCTGGCCGGTGTTGACTCCGAACGGAACCGTAGGCAGCACCACGACCTTTGCCCCTTTCTTCCACGCGATTTCGGCCGCGCGCTCGGCGATCGCGCCTGTCTCGTAGTTGTCGGTGCCGTAGGGCAGGTGATAGTTGTGCGGCTCGGTCGCGCCCCAGGGAAGAATCGCGACTTCGAATGATGTGTCCTTGACTGCTTTCCAGGTGGATTCGGCGAGAACATATGGGCGTGGCGGCATCAATGATGGTAGCAACAAGGAAGAGTCCGGCACCAGTGCGGATGATCTCCCGCTTGCGAGATCAACAGGGGGAACCAACATTGGCCAATCATCGAACCCTCCTTCGTATCGTCTTGCCGGAGACATCAAATGGTGTTCCAGACGCACGGTCGTCGTTTTCTTACCCTGCTGGGTGCCGTGCTCATGGCGTCGACGCTCTCCTGCGGTCGCAGTGAGCAGCCGCCAAACGAAGTCACGCGGCGTGGCGAAGATGTGCTGGCCACAGGATCGATGGCAACAATCATGGACAGCGTGCCTGGCGATGCAATCCTCGCCGGCGGCGACCTGAGTTTCGCCGGGGCAATCGGCGGGGATTATCTCGGAGCAGGAGGGAAGCAGGCCGTCACCGGGCGCATCCATGGCTCGCTCCGGGCCGCGGGTGGTGAGGTTCACGTGGCGGCTGCCGTCGATCGGAACGCCACTATCGCAGGCGGCACCGTCGATTTGGATTCCGCGGCGGTCATCGCGCAGAACGCCTATCTGATAGGTGGGACGGTTCAGGTCAACGGGGCCGTGCGCGGTGGGCTCCTGGCGTCAGGCGGCGCGATCATTCTGAACGGCGTAGTCGGCCGCGATGTCGAGGTCGCCGGGGGAGCGCTTCGTATCGGGCCGCACGCTCAGATCGCGGGGAACCTCCGCTATCGCGTGCCGACGGGGAAGGTCCACATTGATCCAGCCGCGCACATCACGGGGACCGTTACTGCACTCCCGGTCTCAAAGGGGTGGGGACTCTGGCACGTACTCTGGATACTCGGCTTCCTCGTGGTGGGGGCGGTCGCGGTCGCTCTTTTCCCCCGCTCTATGGCGGAGGCGGCCGAGATACTCCCTCAGCGTCCGGGCCGGTCGGCACTGGTCGGTCTGGGATGGGCCATCCTGATCCCAATTGCTATTTGCGTCGCGGCAATCACGATCATCGGCCTACCACTCGCGCTCCTTACGGCCGCCGTCTACGTAATCCTGGTGTGCCTCGGAAGCGTCTCGTTCGCCGTCTGGCTGGGCCAGCTACTGCTTGGCGCGCGCGCACGTAAGGGCCGCGAAGGAGCGCTCGTGAACTTTCTCGTTGGCGGGCTTCTCCTGCTCGTCGTGGGGATCATACCGGTCGTCGGTGGCTGGGTGTCGCTGGTGGCCGGGGTCCTAGGGCTCGGTGCGATTCTGCTCCAAGCCCAGGCATTGCGCGAAAGGCAGCCGGTTTAGCCGGGCCGGCGTTAGATCCGCCGCCCCACCCACCCGCCGACGAAGTAGCCGACCAGCGCGACCCCGACGCCGACCACGAACATGTCGAAGCCGGACCGGAAGACTCCGCGGCCCGTGAACACCGACCTCGCGGCTCCGACCAGGAAGTGCGAGAGCATCGCAACGGTGAACGAGATCGCGATCGCGGTCGCACCGTGCCAAATGAGAAATGGAAATACCGGAATCGCGGCACCGAACGCGGTTGCGAGCCCGGTGATCCAACCTTCCCTGAACGGCGACATGGTGAACTCGCCGATCTTGAGCTCCTCCTGCACCTGTTCCTTCAGCATCTGCTGAGGGTCGCCCATTATCTGCGTTGCGAGCGTGTATGCGGAGGTGCGGTCCATCCCCTTCGCTTCGTAGATGACAGCCAGCTCGTCCCGCTCGATTTCCGGCATGAGCTCGACTTCCGTTTTCTCCATGGAAATCTCATACTCATAGACTTCGCGCTCGCTCTTGCTGGCGAGATATCCGCTCGAGCCCATCGACAGGGCGTCGGCAATGAGGCCGGCCATGCCCGCAACAACTACCGCCTGGTGTTGGTTGACGGTCGCCGCGCCGATCACGCCGGCCACCAGACCGAAGTTCGCGGTGAGTCCGTCGTTGAATCCGTACACGACGTTGCGGAGGAATCCGCCGGACGCCGTCTTATGCCACGGTTCCCCACCCTTGCCCGCGATCTGGCCGAGCGTTGTCGCGTGATCAGCAGATTCGCGGGCGAGTACGAGCGCCTCGGCACCGCCCGGCGCTCCGAGCGGCGTCTCGCGATGCATGTCGAGGTACGCTCTGACCTCGCGCCCCTCTTCCTCGAGGAGCATCGGCAGTAGAAAGCCCGGGCCGAACCAGCGCCCGAATGCGGCCAGCAGTCGCGCACGTCCGCTCGGACGGAATACCGTCGGCGGATGTCCATGCTGTGCCAGAAGATCGGACCAGACTACGACGTGCCGGTCCTCGACGTCCGCCAATCTCGAGTAGATGTCTTTCTTTTTCGGGTCCGGCTCCGCCGCGGCGAGGATCCGATAGAGATAGGCCGCGTCCGCTTCGTCCTGCCAATGGTGCTCGAAAGCGTGAACGTCGATCTCGCGAACGTGCGGGGGTGCTTCGCGGGGCTCCAGCGCGGTAGACATGCTTCAATATCACCTCGGCCGGCCCTCTTTTGCAGCGGCGGCAACCCTTGGATGCGGCCCGATGTCCTATGTCACAGAACCATCAATGGAGACAGGATGAAGGCACTAATGTTTCTTTCCGCTTTAGCCGCTGCCTCAGCCGCGGCAACGCTGAACGCACAGGTGACACCGGCCAAGCCGGACTCGAGCTGCACCACTTATCCCGATGGACGCGTCGAATGCCGCATCTTTCGCGGCGGCGGCCGCGAGGATTCCGCGCTCCGAAACCGGATCTTTTACAGGATGGATTCGGCGATGGCGAAGCGCGCGGCGCTGGGCCTCGAGCTCCGCACCACCGGGACAAAGCGCGACACGCTCGGCGTCTTCGTCGAAGTGGTGACGCCAAAAGGCCCGGCTGAGATTGCCGGCATCATCGAAGGAGATCGCATCGCTTCGATCAATGGGGTGGATCTCCGCACCTCCTCGGGCGACACCGACGATTCCTACACCAATGGACTCGCGGCACACCGTCTGAGCCGCGAAGTGCAGAAGCTCACTCCCGGGAGCCGGGTGAATCTTCGCGTCTATTCGGGCGGACGGTCCCGGGACGTGCAAGTCACGGCCGGAAAGGCGAGCGACCTCATGCGCCTGGGCAATCGGTCCAACTTCATGATGCCGGGGATGGACGGCATGATGGAGTTCAACGGCCCGGAGGGGATGATGTTCGGACCGGACGTGCGGAGGATGCGCGAGCACCTGGAGCCGTTAATGAAAGAGCGCATGGAGCCACTTCTGCGTGAGCACCTGGACAACCTGCCGAACAAGATCCAGCTTCGCGTACCGTTGCGGATCAGAACTCTCGCCCCGGTGCGCGCTCAGCGGACTTACAGAGTCGATGCCGGCGGAATCGAACCCGTGTCAGCCGACGAGATCAGGGAGCTTGCTGCGACAACAATTCGGAACGCTCGATCCGCGCTAAAGCAGCTCGCTGCGGATAAAATCGCCTAGCCAGCTCGTCGGCGCGCGACTGCCAGCGCGCCTCGATCGAACGAGTTGCAAATTGGACGCGTTGCTCCACGGCGGAAGTACGAGGCAACGCGTTCTGCGTTTCCGGACACGAGAGCCGCGGAGGATGCTTCGGGTCAACGGCCGCGTATCCGATCCTCGGAAGTACCTCAACCGCCATCAGTATCAGACCGGTCAGGACGATCAGCAGCGACAGTGTGTGCATCTTGGGGAGCCGGTAGCGCCAGGTCGTGAGGGCCACCCACAGGCCGCCAACGATGATGACGACTTCGACGCCGAGATACTCGAACAGACCCAAGCCGCACGCGCGCTCGTAGGGCCAGACCGCCAGCGCGGCAAAGAGCGCGAACACGAGGATCAACCGCGCCCCGCCGCCGAACATGGCCGCGCGCTGCTGCGTGCGCTCCTGCGCGCGCCGCTCCTCCTCGCTCTGAAGCTTCTTCAGGGCAGGCGAAGGCTCGGGCGGAAGTCCGTCGAACTCCCGCTCGATCTTTTTCAGTTGGCCTGACCAGTCGTCTTGTTGAGCCACAATGCTCCCGGCAAGGGAAGGATCTGCCTTATCTTTCTGACTCCGCAGCCTCGTCACGGCAACGAAAAATGAATTTAGGGGAGATAGTCCGGGTCCGGCTCGACAAATGGCTGTGGGCCGCGCGCTTCTTCAAGACGCGGGCGCTCGCCGCGACGGCAATCGAAACCGGGAAGGTCGAGGTCAACGGCGAGCGGGCCAAGCGCGCCAAACAGCTCCAGGTTGGCGATTCTCTGCGCATCCGGCTCGGTCCATACCATCACATCGTCACGGTCCGCGCGCTCTCGGAGCACCGCGGACCCGCTCCAATTGCGGCCAAGCTCTACGAAGAAACAGAGGAGGGCCGAAAAGCGCGCGAGGCGATGCAGCTGCAGGTGAAAATAGCGCGGTCGGTTCCCGGCTACGATCGCGGCCGTCCCACCAAGAAGGACCGTCGCGATTTTGAGAGGGTGCGCCGACCCGACCGCGACTAACCGCGACTAACCGCGGCAACGCGACTCTGACTCGTTAAGGCAACAGAAGGATCAACCGCAAATCAAACCGCAACTGAACGGGTGCGAGATGTCAGAGGCATAGTTGCCAGGTATTAGTTCAGGACGCCCGGACGTCACTCAGTGGACTATCGCACAGGCATTTGCCAATAACCGGAAGGGCGACGGTGAAGTCGGGGCGTAGTGACTGTCAACGGATTACTCTGCCACTGAGACCTCGCATCCCGTTCAGTTGCAGTTTGACAACTCGCATCCCCTTCAATCACAGGAAAAGAAGCGCTAGAACTCCATCTGCGCGCCCAGCTCCACCACTCGATTGGGAGGTATTCCGAAAAACTCCGTCGCGGGGCGCGCATTGCGCTGCATGAAAATGAAAAGCCGCTTGCGCCAGTGCGCGAGCGGCTTGTTTCCGGTGGGGATGAGATTCTCGCGGCCGAGGTAAAACGTGGTCTCGGTTGGCTTGGTGATGATGCCGCGCTCGGCCGCCAGCGCGAGAATCTCGGGCACGTTCGGAGTCTGCATGAAGCCGTACTTCGCCTTGATGCGCCCGAAGTTGTGCGGGAAGCAGGTGACCTCGATGCGCTCGGTGATCGGAACTTCCGGAACCTGGGCGGAGACGATCGAAAGCAGAACCAC
>JAYWBE010000158.1:0-1981 GCA_043781715.1 Gemmatimonadaceae bacterium | reverse complement strand
CGCGCCTTAGGCTCTACGAGAAATCCTCACAGGAATTCAGGGGATCCTCTCTCGTTTCCGACGCTGAGTGGGGCCAGAATTCAAATCAGTGATTCGGTGAGCGAAGCGCAGATAATGCGGGGGGATTATGCGGAAATCATTGCATGACATGGCGGAATCGGTAAGACGTCGACGCGAGCCGATGAAAACGGTGATCGCCGCATTGCTGGGATTGCTGGTTGCCAGTCTGTTTGCGATCGCGGGCGATTGGCTCACCGTCCGACTGGGAGGCGATGCCTTTCTTCGTGAACAGTCGTCCAACGCCACCATTGTGGTGCTGATCACGTTTCTCTGGACGGCCGCTTCGGTCGTTCTTGGTGGCTACGTGGTCGCGCGCCTGCACAACACCCGTGGTGCCGTGAGCGCTTTTATCATCCTCGAGCTGCTACTTGGCGCGGGCATGCTGGCGGAGTTCTGGAGCTCCGCGGCATCGTGGTATGATACCGTGGCTGTGTTGTTTGTCATTCCCTGTGCGCTCCTCGGCGCGAGTCTGGCGCGGCCGCGCGGTCTGAACTGGGGTACGCGCACTACTGGCGAGAGCGGGCGGCAATAGGCCCGCGCACAGCTACTGAGCGGTGTAGCCACCGTCGATCACCAGCTCCGTTCCGGTGACGAACTTCGCTTCCTCCGATGCGAGGTATAGCACACCATAGGCGATGTCATCGGGTTCTCCGACGTGACCGATTGGGTGCAGACTGTCCAACAGCTTGCGACCTTGCGCGACATCGCCCTGAGCCCTCAGGTAGTTCTCTACCATTGGCGTCCAGATATAGCCCGGGTGCACTGAATTGACCCGAATATTGTAGCCCGCTTTGGCGCAATAGAGTGCCGCTGATTTCGTAAGAAGACGCACGCCCCCTTTGCTCGCATTGTACGCGGCCAGGTTCGGATCGCCCACCAGGCCTTCGATGGAGGACAGATTCACTATCGAGCCGCTTCCATTTGCCTTCATGGTATGGATTGCCTGCTTCGTCCCGAGAAAGACGCCCTCGAGATTGATGCTCATGAGCCACCGCCACTCCTCGAGCGTGGTGTGCTCGACGTCTTTGGCCAGTGCGACGCCGGCATTGTTTACGAGAACGTCGAGCTTCTTGAACCGTTCGATTACGACCTTCATGACGTGATCCCACCCTGCTTCATCGGCGACGTCGTGCTCGATGAAGATCGCATCGCCCCCACGACCCCGGATCTCCTCGGCCACGAGTGACCCCTTGGCGACATCGACATCGGTCACGGCGATAGCGGCGCCTTCCTCAGCGAGTTTGAGGGCGCATGCACGTCCGATTCCGAGCGCAGCCCCGGTTATGACCGCTGACTTCCCGCGCATCCTGTTCATTTCGTCTCCTGTCGAGGCCGAAAAAGACTAGAGCCCCCGCTCCGTGGTTTCCCACTTTGCGGAGGCTCCGCTTCTGCTGGCGGTCGCCGATACCGGTTCGTTTTTTTTCCATGCTTGCGCACAGTCGACTCGACAACCTTGCCCTCGTCGGACGGGCGACTCAGGTGCCCCGGTGATCCCGGAGCTTTGATTGTGTCCAGCAACCTCACAATCCGTGCGACGGCTTCGAACTTCCATCGCGCTGTCCTCAGCCGGCGTCCCGGGAGAGAACTCCGTTCACACAATTCCGTCCCTGTGAACGCGAATGGAATCTAGCATTTGCAAGGGCTCGGCGGTGTAGGCAAATCCCTGAATTTGCCTGAAGGTTTTCCCTCCCCCTCTCGAGCGGCAACGAGCGATGCCGGCCCACCACTTGTCTCCTGGTCCGCTCATGCGCAGTTGCGCCGAGAAATACGGGGAATCCTCACGAAATTTCAGGCATTCCTTTCTCGTTCCGGAAGTCGAATCGGATCACACTATTGAACAGAAGCTGCCCCGCACCGACAAGCGGCCGTCGGCGAGTGGGCACCTGATACGATTCAGTTTCGCCGCTCTTAAGGGAGGATC
>JAYWBE010000157.1:0-6288 GCA_043781715.1 Gemmatimonadaceae bacterium | reverse complement strand
GATACTCGCGTCCGCCAGGAAGGCGTGACCGCGCTCGGTCGCCTGACGCTGAGCGGAACTACCGCCAGAGACGTGAACATCCGCCTCCGTGAAACCGCGCGCCTGGATCCAAGTCTCATTGTCCGCGGTGCGGCCCTCGCGTCTGACATCCTCCTCGAGAAGAATGCGGCGCTTCCGCTCGCCACGCAGATGATGGCGTCGGAGGTCTGGCAGAACGTGATCCGTGCGCCGGCAATCAATGCGCTGAAAGCCGTCGGAACACCGGAAGCGCTTCAGCTCGCGCAGCAGTACGCGCCGACGGCTCAATAGAGCTCAATGTCCACAACGGGAACGATGAAGATCAGCATCGAGTATTGCGTCGTTTGAAACTACCAGCCACGAGCCGCCAGTCTGGCGGCTGAGATTCGTCAGCGCTTTCCGGATGCGGAGCTGCAGATGATTCCGTCGAGGGGCGGCAGGTTCGAGATCATTGTCGATGGAATTCCGGTCTACGAGAAATCCAAGACAGGACGGCATGCCAAGCCGGGTGAAGTCCTTTCACTAATAGAAGAGAAATCCTGATATCATGAGAATCGCGTTGTCCACCGGAGGAGGTGATGCGCCGGGGCTCAACGCGGTGATACGCGCCGCGGTGCTCTCGGCGGTGAACCGCGGCTGGGAAGTCCTCGGCGTCAAGAAGGGTTACGCCGGCCTGCTCGGCGAAGAGGAAGTCATCCCGATGACGGCCGCGACGGTGCGCGGCATCGCTCACCTCGGCGGGACCATCCTCCGCACCACCAACCGCGGAAATCCGTTCAGCTATCCGATGGCTATGCCCGACGGGACATTCGTCGAGGAGGACCGGTCCGGTGAGCTGATAGAAAACGCGCGGAAGCTCGGCATCGATGCCGTCATCTCCATCGGCGGGGACGGATCGATGAGCATCGCCCACCAGCTTTGCGAGCGCGGGATGAAGATCGTCTGCGTTCCGAAGACGATCGACAACGATGTGAGCGGAACGATCACGACATTCGGCTTTGACACCGCGGTGAACACGGCGCTCGAAGCGATCGACAAGCTGCACACCACGGCAGAGAGCCACGACCGCGTCATCGTTCTCGAGGTGATGGGCCGCAACGCGGGATTCATCGCGCTACACGCCGGGCTCGCAGGCACAGCCGACGTGATTCTCATCCCTGAAATCCCCTACGACATCGAAAAGGTTTGCGAGAAGATCGCCGCGCGCAGCCGCTCGGGCAGGCACTTCTCCATCGTCGTGATCGCCGAAGGCGCGTTTCCGCGCGGTGAGGCTCCGGCAATCCGCGGCAAATCCATGCCCGGCCAGGCAATCCGAATTGGCGGCGTCGCCGAGCGGCTCGCCGGCGAAATCGAGAAGCGCACCAAGAAAGAGACGCGCTCACTGATTCTTGGACATCTTCAGCGCGGTGGCCAGCCGACGGGTTACGACAGACTGCTCGCGGTGAGATTTGGTGGCGCCGCGGTGCGCGCGGTCGCCGATGAGAAATGGGACCACATGATCGCCCTTCAGTCACCGCACATCGTGACCATTCCGCTCGCCGACGTGCTCAAAACGCTGAAGCGCGTCGAGATCGACCACGACACGGTATTGACGGCGCGGGCAACCGGTATTTCTTTCGGGGACTAAGCACGGCGGGAGGGCGTTTTTTTCCTCCCGGACGACGATGGCTGAAGGGCTGCGCCAAATGTGTATCAATCTCCCGTTCTCTCGTCCCTTCGAGAGGACACCGCGGGCTTTCCTCGAGCTGGCAGCATGGCGGTAACTCCTTGTACCATAATGACTTAGCCCAATCGGTAGGGTATGGCACCGCCCGTGCACCCCTATACGGCATGATTCACCGTTCCAGCACCAACTCGCTTCGGTCCTTTTTGCGGTTCGCCATGCCCGCTGTGTTGGGACTCATCGTCTCGGCGGGCGTTGCGGAAGCGCAGCGGCCCGTTCCGGCAAAGCCCCAGGCGCCCGCGACGCAGCAATCGCGTCGCGAGCAGATCGTGCCGCCCGGGTTCTTTCCGCCGACGGGGATGTGCCGCATCTGGATCAACGATGTACCAGCGGGGCAGCAGCCGGCGCCAACAGATTGTGCGTCGGCGGTGAGAAATCGTCCCGCGAATGGAAGGGTTCTCTTCGGAGATGAACCGCCGAAGACGAAGAAGGGAAAAAACGACAGGAGCAAGTCTAGTCCCACCGACGAGCTCATCGATCTAATTACTCGGAGGATAGCAAAATGAAGGTATTCGTCATCACACTAGCACTCGCGGGCCTCGCTTCTACAGCGAGCCTCGATGCTCAGGTTATGGGCAGCCGCCCCGTACTGACCCGCAACGGCTCGACAAACGTTGATGGGTCGTGGCGTGTGGTCGGTCGCGACGGGAATGGCAACACGATCTATGAGCGCCGTACTCAGGACCGTAACGGCAACATCCTCGTACAACGCGCGATGCGTGATCGCAATGGCAACATGTCGATCATCAGCACCAACACGGTGGGCAACACCAGCAATCGCGGCAACAATCGCGGCAACAATTGCAATTACACACAGAGCACCAACACCGTCGGCGACATCATTTTCGGTCGCAGCGGCAGCAATGTTAACTGCGACGACAACGCCAATCGCGTCGACGGTGGCTGGTATCAGGTCGGGCGTGGCCGCGACAACAACTCGATCTACGAGCGCCGCGTTCGCGATTCGAATGGCAACCTGGTTATCCAGCGTGCCCGTCGCAACTCGGACGGCAGCTTCACGATCCTCAACAGCCGTACCGCCAACGACAACGACAAACAGTGGCGGAAAGCGCAAAAGGAGCGGGACAAGGAGTTTAGGAAAGAGCAGAAGAGAGACAACGAGGATTTGAATTCGCAGCGCGATGACGAAGGCGACAACGGACACGGAAGAGGCCAGGCCAAAAGCAACGGAAAGGGCAATCACAAGGGCAGAGACTAAAAGCCTCTTCTGACATAGCGACGGCCTCGGGCGAATAAAATCCCCGGGGCCGTTTCGCATCCGGTGCGATGTATGCACTTTCCACAGTGAATGCAGCGCACCGTAACCGACAGATATCTCCCGCCTGACCGCGCAGCCTTCGTCGCGGCTGAGCCGCCGACGGGCCGGCTGATCGTCATTGCTCCGACTCGCGCCGCCTGCGAGACGATCGAGCTCGCCCTCGGCTTGCGGATCCCGACGATTCTCGAGAAGCAGCACGGCCAGGAAATTCGCCAGCTAGCGGCAGCGGGGAAAGGATTCGGAATCGTCGCCGGCACGGGCACCGGTAAAACACTCTCGATTCGCCCGATCGCGGAGACGATCCTCGGCACCGATGTTCTGAAAACCGGGGTCGTGAATCGCGAGCGCGAAGCAACACCGGAGACGCCGAGCTGGAACGTGATCGTGGTCACGACGGGGATCGCCCGCCGCTGGTTCCAGGACGGAGACATACTCCCCACTGACACACTGGTCGTGGACGAGATCCATCAGACATCAGCGGAGCTGGAGCTGTGCCTCGCCCTCGGAAAGAGAGGTGGGTGCCGGTTCATATGGCTCTCCGCGACCGTGGATCCAACGTTCTACGCGCGTTATCTCAACGCCGCGGCGGTGTTGGAGACGTCGGCGTTCGATCCATCGAAAGCGGCGGACGTGAAGATCGTGCGGAAGGATCCGCGGACATTTCTCGACGACCGGTTTCTCCAGCAGGTCGTGAAGGAGCGGCGCGGGGTCGGGATGTTCCTCCCGACTCGAGCGGGAGTCGAAGAGGCAGCGGAAACGGTGGGAGACCGCTTTCCCCGGATCAACAGCGCATTCTATCACGGTGGCGAGCCGATCAGAGTAATTCGCCCATTTCTCGAGGGCGAAGAGAAGAAGCCTTACTTCCTGGCGATGACGGCGGCGGGGCAGAGCGCTCTCAACGTTCAGGGTCTCGACACTGTAGTCATCGACGACACTCGCTTCAGCAACGTCATCGAGCGTGGCAAGAACGTCCTCACCAGGCTTCACCTCGGTGCCAACGAGATCCTGCAGATGGCCGGACGAGTACACGGCCGCGTCGCCGGCGGAAGGGTGTTCATACTTTCCGATCGCGACATTCATTTCTCGTCGCTGAGACCGACGGCGCCAGAATTCCAGCTGGCGGGAGACTCGGAGCGCGTCGCGATGACCTGCGCGGATATCGGCGTTGCCGCGGACCAGCTGGACCTCCCTGTTCCGCTCGATCGCGTCGCCTATCGCAAAGCCGTATCGCTGCTCGAGCAGCGGGGCATCATCGAGAACGGACGGCTCTCGCGTTACGGAAAATCCGTCGAGGCGATGCCAGTGGACCGCTCGTGGGCGGAGCTGCTGGTGAACGCCGATGACGAGCTCGTTCCTTACCTGGCGGTGATGAGCTCGATCGAGTCGTTGCACCGCATGACGCGCGAGGAACGCGATCTCTCCGGCGTGATTGTGCCGGGGAGCGATCACCTCACGGCGTACAATCTCTACGCCGAGGCATTTGCGCATTGCGGGTATATCGGCGAAGTGTACGGGCTGCCGCGGCACCTCTTCGACGAGAGCATCGAGAGCTGGGCGGAGCAGCGCGGCGTGCTGGTGAAGGCGATCGAGGACGCGGCGCTCGCGACCGCGAGCATCTATCGCGCCCTCGGCATGGAGCTGCCGACGAAAATGGTGAATGCGCGCGATCACGTCTATCGAAAATTCACGGAGCTGCTCGCGCAGTACATGCCCTTCGACCTCGTCATCAATGAGCACACGCCGGACGGGACCGAGGCGCGAGTCTCCAAGACGAGCGTGGCCGGCAGCTGGGGCGCGATTGCGGGGAACCTTCGATACTTCGCCGACCGTTCCGGCATTCCCCGCGCGGCAATCGAAGGGACGCAAATCCCGATGGAGCTGATCCATCGTTACGCGACGCGCGGCAAGGTCGAAGTGGTCTACGATCCGCGGCGAAAGCACGGTCCACTCATGCTGAAGCGATCGCTCGAGTATTTCGGCTTCGAGCTCGAGAGCGAGTTGGAGACGGTGGAAGAGTTTCCAGGCGAGCTGGCGAAGGAGGCGCGACACGCGCTCGCGGAAGCGCTGGCGCGCGGCGAAGCCAAACATTTCGCGGTGAAGAAAAACCGCGAAGCGATCGAGGAGATCCGCGAGGCGTACAAGCGCTCCGGCGGCGAGACGAAGCGTCTTGGCCTGCCCGAGCTCATTGAGCTGTACGAGGAGCAGTTGGCTGGCGTCAATACAATGGATGACTTCCGATCAGCCAGGCTCGGAGTGGACAGGGACAGGTTCGTTCCCCTCGACGCCCGGGAGCGACTCGAGCGCTTGCCCAACGAGGTCACGATTCGTGACCGCGATATCGAGATCGACTACGACGTGGAGGAGCGCGATGGTGCGCGTCGCGGTGTGGCGAGACTTCGCCTCCCGGAGAAGGTCGCGCGCACGCTCACAGCGGCGGAAATTCCCGAGCTCGATCGTCCCGTGCGATTCGTGGTGCTTCGAGGTCAGCGAGGCGCGGTGCGCGCCGACACGCTGGACGAGCTGCAAGAGCGTCTCGCGCAGCCGTGGTCCCCGGACGAAGTGAAGGAAACGCCGGATGATCTCAGCATGTTATCGCACGCCGAGAGCGACGTGCGCCGGATAGCGAGCGAGTTTCGGCAGCATCAGCGAGGTGGCGATCACCGGCATGGCGCGCGACACGGGTCCCGCGGGGGACCACGCTCTCGCGGACGGGGAAGCGACCCCAGACGCCGCCGTGGGCGCTAGCAGGGAGGCGCACTGGCGCCGACTGCTCTCACTCGTATAATCCGCGCATGCCAGCACAACATTTCGCCACGCATTTCAGCGAGCATCAAAAAGTCATCGATGCTTGCATCGCTTCGCTTCAGCCCGCGTCGGATGCCGCCGCGCAAGCCATCATCTCCTGCCTCGGGCGCGGCGGAAAGGTTCTCGCCTTCGGGAACGGAGGCAGCGCGACTCAGGCCAGCCATCTCGTCGAAGAGCTGATTGGCCGCTTCAAGGAGACACGGAGGCCGCTGCCCGCCATTTCGCTGGTTGGCGACTCGGGCGTCGTCACCTGCATCGCCAACGACTTTGGATATGGCGCCCTGTTCGAGCGTCAGGTCGAGGCGCTGGCGGCAATGGGTGATGCCGTCGTCGGAATCACGACGAGCGGCCGCTCCGAGAACGTGCTGCGCGGTCTCAAAGCCGCGAAGGACAAAGGCGCGGTTACAATCGCGCTATGCGGGAAGCAGGGTCTGAAGGACGGCGACGCCGACTATGTCGTCGC
>JAYWBE010000156.1:0-1988 GCA_043781715.1 Gemmatimonadaceae bacterium | reverse complement strand
ACTCCGAGAATCCCGTGAGCAGGGCCGCCTGCTGCCACACCGGTTCATCGAGGTTGCCGTCCACTGTCACATCGGCCGCAATCCGGGGAATGGCAACGTTCAGCTGATTCTCGCGACCGATGTAAGTCGATGCGGGAATCATCGCGACGAACCGTGCCACCAGGAGTAGAGTCGAAAGCATATCGAATGTCAGGGTGGGACAATGACCGACAGCGGGACTAGCGGAATATAAGTTCCGCAGTTGTCAGCGCACCCGCGTATATTTTCCTGCCCTGACTCCAACCCCGACAGCCGCTGGTCGATTCCGGCCACCCACGCTTGACCACACCGCAGCCTCCATTTCCGGAGCTTTCAACTCTCCGTAGCGAGCTCGCCCGGCTCGATGAATCTCTTCTCGGGCTTGTCGCTAAGCGGCAGGCGATCGCGAGCGAGATCGGTCGCATTAAAGCCAGGATAGGCCGCTCGACCCGTGACTTCGGGCAGGAAAAGGAGGTGATCGGGCGAGTGAGGCGTGTCGCCACCGAGCTCGATCTCGATCCCAATTTCGCCGAGCACCTCGCGCTGCTCCTGATTCGCGCGTCACTCACGATTCAGGAACAAGACAGAGTTCTTGCCAGTGCTGAAGGAGAAGACAGGAAAGTTTTGATCATTGGTGGCGCCGGCAAAATGGGCCGCTGGTTCGCTCGGTTTCTGCATTCACAAGGGTTCACGGTTGAAATCGCGGATCCAGCCGGCTCTGTGGGCGAGTTTCCGCATCTGGACGACTGGCGGACGTCGACGCTCGAGCACGACATCGTTATTGTCGCCGCTCCGCTCCGGCAGTCCGCTACGATTCTCGAAGAGCTCGCCGCGCGAAGACCAAAAGGGATCGTGTTCGACGTGGGATCTCTGAAAACTCCGCTGCGTCCTGGACTGACAAAACTGGTCGAAGCGGGGGTGCTCGTAACCTCGGTCCATCCGATGTTTGGCCCGGATACCGATCTTCTCTCCGGCCGCCATATCATCTTCGTGGATGTTGGAGTGCCCGAGGCCACGCGGCGCGTGCGTGATCTGTTCTCTTCGACCATGGCCGTACAGGTAGAGATGGATCTCGACGCACACGATCGTACCGTGGCCTACATCCTCGGATTGTCACACGCGGTCAACATCGCGTTTCTTGCCGCGCTTGCCAACAGCGGAGAAGATGCGGAGAGATTGAAGCAGCTCTCGAGCACGACCTTCGACGCACAGCTCGAAGTGGCGCGCCGGGTGGCGAGCGAAAACCCTCACCTTTACTTTGAGATTCAGTCGCTGAACGAGTACGGAATGTCGGCGCTGAACGGCCTGATGTCAGCGGTACAGCTGGTGACCTCAGCGGTTCAGCGCGGGGACGAAGCGGAGTTCACCGCGCTGATGCAGCGAGGCGCGGACTATGTCGCGAATGTCCAGCCGCGCTGACGCGCCCAGATGGAGTCGGCTCGAGCGGCGGCATATTGCGCGTGAGGGCTTCATCGTTTAAGTAAGGTTGAAGCAAGTACTGCCCCACGTTTCGCAATATCCGGCGAGAGAGAGCGATGCCCAATCACGACCTGCCCCGCCGAACCTTTCTCAAAGTCACCGCCCTCGGCGCCGTGGGCGCGGCCTTTAGCGAACCCGACGCCGTCGGCGCGACGCTCGCGGCAGGCCGTCGCACCGTCGCGCGCCCGCCGACCGAGGATATCGGTGTGAAGCTCGGTGTCGCCAGCTATTCGCTCCGAAACTTCTCGCGCGCGAAGGCCATCGAGATGACCAAGGCTCTCGGCACGCCGTACATCAACCTCAAATCGGTGCACCTGCCCTACGACGCATCGCCGGCGGAGATCGCCGCGGCGCGAGCCGAGGTCGAGGCCGCGGGGCTGCACATCATCGGCGGCGGCACGATCACCTTCGACACGGACACCGACGACGGCGTGCGGAAGTACTTCGACTACGCCCGCGCGGCTGGCATGCCGGTGATGGTCAGCACCTGC
>JAYWBE010000155.1:0-6290 GCA_043781715.1 Gemmatimonadaceae bacterium | reverse complement strand
GGATCGTCACCGGCGCAACGCACGCTCCGATCAAGCTTGGCTTCGACCGCTCGCGTGCGCGCGACCTGAACTGGCTCTTCACCAACAGAAAGATTCCGCCGCATCCCATCCAGCACGTGCAGGATCAGTACTTCGAGTTTCTCACTGCGCTCGGGGTTTCGCCCAGGCCGGTGGAATGGGATCTGGGCCCGTGGCCCGTTGAGAGGGGCTGGCAGCGCGAGTTCATTGCGTCAATCGCTCGCCCGATTGCATCGATCGTTGTCGCGACGAGCAAGCCGGAGAAGGACTGGTCGCCTGAGCGGTGGGCCGAGGTGAGCGACGCTCTCCACGAGAAGTTTGGAATGCAGGTGGTTCTCGTCGGCGGTCGTTCAGAGCGAGAGCTGGCCGCGGAGCGAATCGTCATGGAGCGCGCGAAGAACAAGCCCCGCTCCGAGCTGGGAAGCGGCTTGAGAAATCTCGTTTCGATTCTGGATGCGTCGGCGCTGGTGCTCTCGCCCGATACCGGTCCGTTGCACATGAGCGTGGCGCTCAACCGTCCGGTAATCAGCCTCATGGGGTACACCAATCCAAAGCGCACCGGGCCCTACCGCCGCTTCCAGGATCTCGTCATCGACGCGTACGGCGAGCCCGGGGAGGACTATCCGATCTCAATGGAGAACCGTCCGGGAAGAATGAAGCGAATCGAAACGCGTCACGTGCTGGAGAAAGTGCAGCTGTGGCGCGATCGCTACGCCAAAAGAGCCGGAAGATGACGCCGCGAAAATCGAGTGGATCCACGCCAAACAAGTCGCCGAGCATCAAGTTGCCCGTCAAGGAGCAGGTCTCGGCGGGTGGCGTCGTGTTTCGCGGTGACAAGGGTAGGGTGGAAGTGGTGATCGTCTCCGTCGGCGGACAGAACAGGTGGCAGCTGCCCAAAGGGCTCGTCGATTCGGGAGAGAACCCCGAGATTGCGGCGGTGCGGGAAGCGCGCGAGGAAGGAGGAGTGTCGAGCGAGGTCGCGCAGCCCATCGAGACCATCGAATACTGGTACGCGGGGCTCGACAACGGCATCAAGGTGCGCTTCCACAAGCGCGTTCACTTTTATCTTCTTCGCTACATGTCTGGCGACACGAAGGACCACGACTGGGAAGTGAACGAAGCCCGCTGGGTTCCGATCGAGGATGCAACGAGCCAGCTTGCTTTCGACAACGAGCGACGGGTGATGGAGAGAGCGCGCGAGCTAATCGGCTGACGTCGCCAGCTCACCGAACCGGTATCTGACTCCGACGTCTCGCATCAATCCCACCAAGCGAACAAGCGGCAGCCCCATCACCGAGAAATAGTCTCCTTCTATGCCCTCGACGATCGTCGCTCCGAATCCCTGGATTCCGTAAGCGCCCGCCTTGTCCATCGGCTCTCCGGTCGCGATGTACGCCTCGATCTCGTCATCGCGCAGCGGCCGGAACTTCACGAGCACTTCTTCGATTGCCGAGCGGAGCTTCCTGCCGCGCGCAACGGCGACAGCGGTGATGACCGTGTGCTCGCGACCACTCAGCATACCGAGCATCCGGGCTGCGTCGGCGGCGTCGGCCGGCTTGCCGAGCACTTTGCGATTGATGACGACGACGGTGTCGGCGCCGATGGTGATGAGATCGGGGTCACGCACGGCGATGGCGCTCGCCTTCTCGCGCGCTAGCCGTTCCGCGTGGCGGCGCGGGGCTTCACGCGGACGCATCGTCTCGTCGACGTTGGCCGGACGCACATCGTGCGGGATGCCGATCAGGTTGAGCAGCTCCCGCCGTCTCGGGGATGCCGACGCGAGCACGACGCGACACACGCTCACCGCTCGAGCCAGAGCGTGACGGGTCCATCATTCACGAGCTCGACATCCATCATCTCGCCGAACTCACCGCTTTCGACGCGGAGCCCGCGCTCGCGCAACGCTGCCAGGAAACGCTCGTACAAGGGGATCGCTTCCTCGGGGCGCGCCGCTTCGATGAAACTGGGCCGCCTCCCCTTCTCCGCGTTCCCATAGAGAGTGAACTGCGACACGACCAGAACCGCCCCGCCGACTTCCGAGAGAGAGAGATTCATTTTTCCGTCGGCGTCGCTGAAAAGGCGGAGGCCGGAAGTCTTCTCCGCCATCCAATCGACCTTCTCTGGAGTGTCGCCGTGCGTGAAGCCGACGAGGAGGAGGAACCCCGTCCCAATGCTTCCCGCCCTTCGCTCTCCGATGCGGACTTCCGCCCGAGAGACCCGCTGAAGCAGGACTCTCAGTCCTACTCCACGGTGACGGACTTGGCGAGGTTGCGTGGCTGGTCCACGTTCGCGCCCCGCTTGACGGCGATGTAGTAGGCGAGGAGCTGGAGGGGCACCGACGCGAGCACCGGGGTGAGCATGTCCTTCGTTTCGGGAATGCGGAACTCATAATCCAGCTTTCCCGCCAGCATCTCTTCTTCGCGCGTGGTGATCGCGATCACGCGTCCACCTCTCGCCTTCACCTCCTGCACGTTCGAGACGACTTTTTCGAACACCGAATCGTGCGGGGTGATGAACACCACGGGCATCTTCTCGTCGATCAGCGCGATGGGGCCGTGCTTCATCTCCGCCGCCGGGTAGCCCTCCGCGTGGATGTAGCTGATCTCCTTTAGTTTGAGCGCCCCCTCGAGCGCGGTCGGGAAGCTGTACCCTCGGCCCAGGTAGAGGAAGTTCTGCGCATTCTTGAACTCCTCGGCGATCTTCTCGATCTCGGGGGCGCGATCGAGAATGTTCTGAATCTTGGAGGGCAGCCTCTGCATCTCCTCGATGATCTCTTTCCCGTCCACCATCGACAGATTGCGCAGCCTGGCAAGCTTGAGCGTGAAGAGCAGCAGCGCGATCACCTGGCTAGTAAACGCCTTGGTGGAGGCGACGCCGATCTCCGGTCCGGCGTGGACGTAAATACCACCATCGCTCTCGCGCGCGATCGTCGAGCCCACGACGTTGACGATTCCGTAAGTCCGCGCGCCGCGGGATTTCGCCTCGCGCATCGCGGCGAGCGTGTCCGCCGTCTCACCCGATTGTGAGATCACGATGCACAGCGTTTTGTCCGTGACGATGGGGTTCCGGTAGCGGAACTCGGAAGCGTACTCGACTTCGACCGGAATGCGCGCGAGGCTTTCCAGCATGTGCTCCCCGATCAGCGCCGAGTGCCAGCTCGTGCCGCAGGCGGTGATGAGGATGTTGTCGAACTTGAGAAGCTCCTCGTCGGTCATGTTGAGACCGCCGAGCTTCGACGTGCCCTCATCTGGCAGGAGGCGTCCACGCATGGCGTTCTCGACCGTCGCCGGCTGCTCGAAGATCTCCTTGAGCATGAAATGGGCGAACCCGCCGCGCTCGATCTGATCCAGATCCCAGTCGATCTTGCTGACACCGCGCTCGAGCTGCTGCGCGCGCTGGTTGAGAATCGTGTAGCCATCGCGCGTGAGGACTGCGACATCGCCATCGTCGAGGTAGACGACTTCGCGCGTCTGCGCCAGAATGGCCGAGACGTCGCTGGCCACGTAGTACTCGCCGTCACCTAGCCCGATGAGGAGCGGACTACCTTTCCTCGCCGCGACGATCTTGTTTTTGTCCTGGCTCGAGACGACCGCAATTCCGTAAGTGCCTTCGATCTGCCAGAGGGCTTCGATCACGGCATCCTCGAGATTTCCGTCGAACGCCTCTTCGATCAGATGGGCAATGACTTCAGTATCGGTGTCGGAAACGAAAGTATGGCCGTGCGCGATGAGCTCCTTCTTGAGCGTGCCGGAGTTTTCGATGATTCCGTTGTGGACGACCGCGATATCACCCTTGCAGTCGACGTGCGGATGCGCGTTGCACTCGTTGGGGACGCCGTGTGTCGCCCAGCGCGTATGGCCAATTCCCATGTCGCCGGCAACCGGGCTGGCCGCGAGCGCGCGTTCAAGCTCGGAGATCTTCCCGGCGGCTTTGCGGGTCTCGACTCCCCCGCCATTCATCACGGCAACGCCGGCGGAGTCGTAGCCGCGGTACTCCATGCGCTTGAGCCCCTCGAGCAGGAGGGGCGTCGCGCCACGCATTCCGATGTAGCCAATGATTCCGCACATAAGATTTCTAGTTGACTGTATTCCTACCGGCCCAGCGCCTCGACCGGCTGTCGGCAATCGCGGATAAGCTGCTGCGCTGCTGCCGCGGTCGGGGCCTCTGCAATTACTCGCACGATTGGTTCCGTTCCCGAGGGGCGGATGTGCACCCAGCGATCCGGCCAGGTCAGCCTCAGGCCGTCCTGGGTGTCCACTTCGGCGTCGGGGAAGGCCCGTTTGAGGGCTTCGTACACAGCGTCGAGGGGAGTAGCAGGACGGTCCAGCTTGTCCTTAACGATAACGTATCTCGGGTACGCCGCGATGATTTTCGACAGGGGCTTCCCCTCCTCCAGAAGCAGCTGGAGTATCAGCGCGGCCCCCACCGGCGCGTCCCTGCCGAGGTGGAGCTCCGAGAGAATTACGCCGCCGTTTCCCTCGCCCCCAATGGGCGCCTTCTCCGAGCGCATTCTGGTGGCGACGTTGACCTCGCCCACGGCGGCGCGGATTACGCGGGTCCCGGCCTCCCTGGCGATATCGTCCACGATGCGGCTGGTCGACAGATTCGTGACGATGACGCCCTTTCGGTGCCGCAGAACCACCTTCGCCGCGAGCGCGAGCGTGTAATCCTCTCCGATCGCGATTCCTTCCTCGGACACGAGCGCCAGCCGGTCCACATCGGGATCGACCGCCATTCCAATGTCGCAGTGGGAATCCACTACCAGTTTCTGAAGCTCTCCCAGGTTTTCGGCGATGGGCTCGGGGGGATGGGGAAAGCGTCCGTCGGGCTCCATGTTGATCGTCGCCAGCTTGCACCCGAGCAGCTCGAGAAGGACCGGCATGAACACGCCGCCCGCGCCACGGACGCAGTCGAGGGCCACTCTG
Organism: Gemmatimonadaceae bacterium; assembly: GCA_043781715.1. Lineage (GTDB taxonomy): Bacteria > Gemmatimonadota > Gemmatimonadetes > Gemmatimonadales > Gemmatimonadaceae > UBA4720. The sequence goes on along the minus strand of JAYWBE010000155.1, from coordinate 1,347 downwards.
AATTCCCTCTTTCTGATCCCAGCGACGTCGAGAAACGGGAGCGCCAGAATTTTCTCGATGTGCTCCCGCGCCGCGTCCTTATCCTGAGCAACGGTTCCGAGCTTGTCCCAGGTCGCTCGCGGGATGTTTCCCTCTACGATCTGTCGCATCTCCGCCCCTTCCGCGGCATCGAGAAACAGCCCCGATGGACCAATGAACTTGAGCGCGTTCCACTCGATCGGATTGTGGCTGGCGGTGATGGCGAGGCCCCCGGCAGCGTGGTGGTGCTCGACGGCGAGTTGCACGGTGGGGGTCGGAACCATGCCGATGTCGAGCACGTCGCAGCCAACCGACTGAAGCGCGGCGTGGACGACGGGCTGAAACATTGGGCCGGACACCCTGCTGTCACGACCAACGACGATAAGCGCTTTCCCACCGGACCGCGCCAGAGCCCAGGCGCCGAAGCCCGCCGCGAATTTCGCAATGATCTCCGGTGTCAACGCCTCTCCGACGCGACCACGCACGCCGGAGACACCTACCATCAAACCATCATAAGCCATTCGTGCTCCGTCCTCTCGTTTCCTATTGGGCGGGCTCAGTAGCGGGTAATTTACTCGGGCAGGAGCCGGCGGGACGACGAAAAATGACCGCCCGATTGGTTAACTTCTCATGCATCACCCATACCTCTCTTTCCCAGTGTGAAAGGCGCATGACCCGCATCTTCGACGAAGATATGAAAGTCTCGTTCGGCACCCGCGCGATTCACGCGGGACAACGCCCCGATCTCCTCTCGGGCGCGATAATGACGCCGATCTACACGACGTCCACCTACGTTCAGGAAGGACTCGGCCAGAACAAGGGATATGAGTATGCGCGCGGCAAAAACCCTACGCGTGAGGCGCTGGAGCGGAATGTCGCCGCGCTGGAGGGGGGCACCCACGGCTTTGCGTTCAGCAGCGGCATGGGCGCGACCGATTCCATCATGAAGCTGTTCAAGTCAGGCGACCATATCGTTGCCGGCGAGAGCAGCTACGGCGGCACCTTCAGGCTGTTCGACAAGATCCTCAGGAATTTCGGCTTGTGCTTCTCCTACGTCGACAGCCGAGACCCGCAGAACGTCGAGGACGCGTGCACCAAGAACACGGTCGCGATCATGATGGAGACGCCGACCAATCCGATGATGCGAATCACGGATCTTACTGCGGTTGGCCAAATCGCAAAACGCAGAGGAGTTCTCTTCATCGTCGACAATACTTTCGCTTCGCCTTACTTCCAGCGGCCGTTCGACCACGGCGCCGACATCGTCTATCACTCGACCACGAAGTACCTGAACGGACACAGCGACATGGTCGGCGGAATCGCGGTGGT
>JAYWBE010000154.1:0-1992 GCA_043781715.1 Gemmatimonadaceae bacterium | reverse complement strand
GACGCCCAAGGAATACACTGTGCTCGAGTATCTCATGCGCCACGCCGGCCGAGTCATGAGCCGAACACTAATCACCGAATACGCCTGGGGCTATCACTTCGATCCGGGCACGAACATCGTCGATGTGGTGATCAACCATCTGCGCAAGAAGATAGATGCAAATAGCGCAAAAAAGCTTATACATACGATCCGCGGCGTAGGGTACGTGATTCGCGAAGAGAGCGTCGCGGGCAAGGTCGGCTAGAGGCCGATGCTCTCAACGCGCGTGAAGCTCACCGCGGCGTTCGTTGCCGGACTGGTTGCGGTTACGGTCACTCTGTTCCTCGCTGTCCTCGCGGCCCGCAACAATGCCGTCTATCACGACATTGCGCAGTACGCGGCGGCACAGGGCGACCTTGCCGCGCGCGTGATCACCGAGGCCGAGCAGTCCGGCGAGAATGTAATGGCCACGAGCGACACCGCCCTCATCGCTCTTCTCTCGCCGAAAGTCGTGGACCGGCTCCAGTCTGTGCCGGGATACATAGTAGTCGTGGATAGTACCGGGCGCGCTGTCTACCGCTCCGGCGACGTGATGCGGCTAGAGGGGAGCGACATGGCGACACTCGACACCGAGCTCGCCGACCTCCCGAAGTCGGGCGAGGCACTCATCTTCACGCTCGACTCGCTCCAGGAAAAGGTGCTCTTCGTCTCGCACTCTCTGGCAGGGAACCCGTCCGGCCTCAGCCGAATCGCTTCCGGAGCGATTGCGACGAGGGCGAGCACCATTCCGCGCGAATACATGCTCGATGCGCTCGTGATTGTGCCGCTCATCATCGGCGCGGGGGGTGTGGGGGCTTTCCTCTTTCTCGGACGAACGCAGCGCCAGCTGAACGAGATCACGACGGAGGTGGCCGCCATCACCGATGGACGCAGCCTGCACCGCCGTCTCGCACTCAGCGAGGAGACGACGGACTTCGCGGATCTGGTGACGACGCTGAACGCGATGATTTCCCGGCTCGAGACATCGTTCGCCGGATTGCGCCGATTCACCGCGGACGCGAGCCACGAGCTCAAGACTCCGCTCACGGTGCTGAGAGCCGATGTCGAGCGCGCGATGATGGAGTCATCGCACCAGACGGAGCGCATGATCGCGCTCGAGGAAGCGCTCCAGGAAGTGCGCAGGATGAGCGATCTGGTCGAGAGCCTCCTGACTCTCGCGCGCGCCGACGAGGGACGCTTCGATCTGCACCGCGAGCCCGTCGAGCTCGCGCCTCTCGTCCAGGAGGTCTACGAGACAGCCCTCATACTCGGCGAGGGCCAGGGGGTGACGGTGAATCTCCCATTCACGGCGGACGTCGTGGTCATGGGCGACAGGACGCGTCTGAGGCAGCTCTTTCTCAACCTGGTGACGAACGCGATCAAGTACACGCCCGCCGGCGGGAAGGTCGAGCTTGGAGTGGGGCGCCATCCCGACAATGTGACGTTCGCGGTGCGGGACACTGGAATCGGGATCTCCGCGGCGGACTTCCCCCACATTTTCGAGCGCTTCTGGCGTGCGGACAGGGTGCGGTCGCGATTGTCGGAGCGCGGCGGATTCGGGCTGGGGCTCGCGATCAGCCAGTGGATCGCGCAGGCGCATGGTGGAAGTCTTACCGCATCGTCGCGCCTCGGGCGTGGCAGTCTCTTTACCGTGACACTGCCGATCGCGAGCGACGTCCAGCGCTCCTGACGGCGCCTAACGGTTAACGATGCGCTAATCCGCGCGTTATGAGTCTTTCATTCACTGCTAACGCGCTCGCTATTTCATTGCGGGTAGGACTCCGAGAGGTTGAAGGGGACATCACTCGGAGAGGAAATGCTCGATACGCTGCTGGAGTCGAAATCGAAAAGAGAACGCTCCGCTACGGGTACGATCGTGAGTGTCATGAGCCACACCGCGCTGATCGCGGCAGCAGTCTATGCTACCGCTCAGGCGCGGGTTCAACCGATGGGATCTCCGGAGACACTTCGCCC
>JAYWBE010000153.1:0-6306 GCA_043781715.1 Gemmatimonadaceae bacterium | reverse complement strand
TGGTCGTGATCGGTGACCTTGGCCAGCGTGACGGAAAGATCGTGGCCGTTGGGAATCTCCCGCGTCGCCACGTCGGAACGGCGCAGCAAGAGATTCTTGGGATAAGACACGTAGGCGAGCACCTCGGGCGTGCTCACCCCGCTCGCTCGCAGGCGAAGCGACGCGAGCAGCTCTCGATAGCCCTGCGTTGGCAGCACGAAGAGGTCGTTGCTGATCTTGGCCATCCAGCCGCCACGCATGTTGTGGCGCACTACCACTCTGCCGCAGCCGCCTGGAAGGTTCACCGCGAAGACGGGCGCGCGTCCGACGAGTGGAATGGCGTCCGGCTGGCGGGCGGCGTACTCGTAGAGCGTTTCCTTCTCCAGCACTCCGCGGATGCTCGGCGCGCAGCCTTTCGCCGCGACGACACGCGCGCCGTGGACCTGGAAGCGCTCGTACGAAGGAATAGTCAGCCCGACGATCATAGCGCCTTCTGGCGTCGTCGCACCGATGCAATGGCGCTCAGGAGTGCCTGGGCCTTGCTGCGTGTCTCCTCCCACTCGCGCTCGGGAACCGAATCGGCAACGATGCCAGCGCCCGCCTGGACCGATGCCGTGCCGTTCGCGATGACGCACGTGCGGATCGTGATCGCCAGATCCATTCGCTTGCCGCCAGCGCCGATATAGCCAATGGCGCCCGCGTACGGTCCGCGCGAAACGGGCTCCAGCTCGTCGATGATTTGCATCGCCCGAATCTTCGGCGCTCCCGTCATCGTCCCCGCGGGGAAAGTCGCGCGAAGCACGTCGAGGGCGGAGAGCCCCTCGTTCAGCTCGCCCTCCACCTGACTCACGATGTGCAGCACATGCGAATATTTCTCGATCTTCATCAGCTCCGTGACTTTCACCGTCCCGTACTTCGCCACGCGGCCGACGTCGTTTCTCCCGAGATCCACCAGCATCACGTGCTCGGCTCGCTCTTTTTTGTCGGCGAGAAGTTCGGCGGAGAGCCGCTGGTCCTCTTCCGGCGTCTTGCCGCGGGGCCGCGTGCCCGCGATCGGACGAAGGGTGATGTGGTTGTCCGATACGCGTACCAGCAGCTCGGGAGAGCTGCCCACGATCTCGACTCCATCGAGCACAAGGTGGTACATGTAGGGCGACGGATTGATTGCTCGGAGCGCACGATACAGGTCGGCGGGATCGAAGTCGAGCGGAACATCGATGCGGCGCGACAACAGCACCTGAAAGCAGTCGCCGGCTCGGATGTACTCCTTGATGCGGTCGACGTGCTCCATGAAATCGGCGCGGTCGTAGCTGGAGCGGCCCTCGATCGCGCGGGCGCTCAAGTCCGGCGACATCGCCTCGAGGCGCGCGGGTTTCCGCAGGCGCGCGAGAATGTCGTCAAGCTCGGCGGTGGCGCTCTCGTACAACATCCGAAGCTCGGCTTCGCGCACGCCCTTCGTGACCGGAATGGACACCACCACGCGAGCGCGCCCATGAAGATTGTCGAGTATCACGAGCGAGCGAGTGAATACGAAGATGGCGTCCGGAGTTCCGAGACCAGCTTCAGGGCGGTTGGGAAGCTTCTCGATGAGCCGCACTATGTCATAGCTGAAGTATCCGACAACTCCTCCCCAGAACTGGCCGAGCTCTGGAACGTCCGCGGGTTGGGCTCCCTCGACGAGAACGCCCAGATCAGCGAGCGGGTCGGCGGGCGTCCGCGTATTGTGCCACCCGCGCACGCTGGTCCAGTCTTCCACAACGCCGTTCGCGAGCCTCCACGCGGAGCGCGGCTCGGTCCCCAGATAGGTGTAACGGGACCAGGTCTCGCCCCCCGCCGGCGCGGACTCGAGAAGAAACGCAAAGGGGCCGCGTCTGAGCTTGGCGAACGCCGAGACCGGTGTGTCGGTGTCGAGAAGACAATCCTTCCACACGGGCACCAGCGTGGCCCCAGCCGCTCTCCGCTTGAAATCCTCGAAGCTCATCGCCTCACCGTAGTGTTTGCCGCCGCAATTGTTCTCCCTCCCGCTCGACCAGCAACTAATTTTCCTTTATGAAGCTTCGCCTATTTTCCGCGTTCGCGATGAATTCCATGAGGCTTCGCAGTTCTATGTGGATTCTTGCGACCATCATCTTCACGAACACCCTCGGCGCTCAGCAGACGTGGAACGATCCCCGCACGCGCGAGCTCGTCGAGCGCGCCACCGAGCGAAGAGCCAGTCAGATCGCCGACACCGCCCTCGCCGACTACAAGGCGACGGCGCACGGCTACGTGACATTCCTCGCACAATTTGGAGAGGGATTCCCCGAGCCGCCAAAAATCGTGAAGGCGGACGAGCTGGGGTTGGAAGTCTACTGGCGCGCTCCCGATCTGAGCAAGCAGCGCATCATGGGGCGCCGCGACACTCTGCTCCTGCCGACCGACATCAATTACCACCGCGACCACCTCGGCATCGTCCAGAACAACTTCAGGAACATCATCAGGATAGGCGAAGGCGACGAGGTCCAGGACGTCCCGCATCCTCTCTCGGCAACCGGCCTCGGGGTCTACGATTTCGCCATTCACGACTCGCTTCAGATTCGCCTCGGGTCCCGCGTGCTCGACGTCTATGAGGTAAAAGTGCGTCCGAAGGACGACCGCCAGCCGCGCGCCGTGGGCGCCGTCTACATCGACCGCGAGACTGGAGAAGTCGTTCGCATGGCGTTCAGCTTCACGCGTGCCGCGCTCATCGACAAGGATCTGGAGGATGTTTCGGTCGTCCTCGAGAACGCGCTCATCGAAGGCCGCTTCTGGCTGCCGCGGCGTCAGGAGATCGAGATTCGCCGCACCGGCTCGTGGCTCGACTATCCCGCGCGCGGCATCATCCGCGGCCGGTGGGAGGTCTGCTGCTACGAAGTGAACAAGGGAATTCCCGCCAGCTACTTCACGGGGCCGGAGATCGTGATGGCGCCGCCGGCGGAGAGAGCAAAGAATCCTTTCCCGTTCGTCGGGCACATTCTGGATTCGCTGCCTCCGGATGTGAGAGCGGTCACGGATGAAGATGTACAGAAAGTTCAGGACGAAGCGCGAGCGCTCGTCCGCACCCAGGCACTGGCGCGCAGCCGGAACTTCGCCTTCTCGGCGCGGCACGTCTCGGACATCGCGCGGTTCAACCGGGTCGAAGGTCTGGCCCTCGGGAGCGGATTGCTTCAGCGGGTCGGGGCGGGTTTTGCCGTCGCGGCATCTGGCCGCTACGGGTTTAGCGACGACCAATTCAAGGGGCGCGGTGCGCTGGAGTACCGCACCGGCGCGGGATCGTCGCTCATACTCGCCGCGGAACGCCAGTACCGCGACGTGAGCGATGAGCAGGAAACATCACTCGTGCGCAATACCATCGCAGCGCAGGAATTCGGCAGCGACTACACCGACACGTACGACGCGCGCGCCGTCTCTCTCTCCGGATCTCTGGCGCGGCTCGGATGGCGGCCTTCGTTCGAGCTCGCCTACGAGCGCCACGAACCGCTGGTTGTTCACGCTCGACCGGCGAACGGCAGCTTTGAACCCACGATACCGACGCTTTCGCTGCACGAGAGTCGCCTGACACTGGGACTGGACAGATCCGCGAGCCTCACTTTCGGCGGGTACGAGCTGGGCGCGCACCTCGCCGTGAGCGCCATCCGCAGGGCGAGCCCCGCTAACTCACAACCCGGCGATTTCCTGAGACCGTCGCTGATGCTCGATCTCCAGAAGCCGTTCGGCTCGAGCCGGCTTCTCTTTCACACGCTCGCCGCGGGTGTTTTCACTGGTGACACCCTGCCGGCGCAACACCTCATCTACCTTGGTGGTCCCACAAGCGGGCCGGGATACGACTTTCACGAATTCGTCGGCCGCGATGGCGTGAGTCAACGGATCGAGTATCGCTTTCTCGCGCCGTTCTTCGGGATCCCGCTGGGCAGATTCGGGCGCGCACCGGGGACCATCACCCTCGCGCCTTTTGCGACAGCTGTGTGGATAGACCGCTCCACGGCTTTCAAGGCACGGCGGCAAGGCTGGTATCCCTCGGTCGGACTCGGTGCGCTCACCGTCTTCGATGTGCTGCGGCTCGACGTCGCGCGCGGGTTACGGGTCGGGAGATGGACATTTTCGGTTGACGTCGGGCGCGACTTCTGGAGTGTGCTCTAGGCGGGGAATACGGGAAGATCGCAGGGTCGTTATTGAACGACGTGTATCGTCGTCCTTCATACGGGGGATTGCCTAGAAAACCGGAAATCAGGATCCCCTTTGGCCCAACGTAAGCAAGGTATTCATGCGCTCATTTCTCGATCCCCGTCGAGCCTCGTCGAAGCTCGCAACTCTCGCCTTACTGGCGGGTTGCGCCACAGCAACCAGGCATACGGCAGTCAGTAGCGGCGTCCCAACTGGCCGGTCTAGCGAGGCCGCGCGCCCAACACCGCAAAAATACGCCCTTGTGCGGGCGGACAGCGCATTTCAAGCGGGCGCTTATCCGTTGGCGGGTGTGTTGTACGAGGGGATCGTCACGCACGACCCGTCGCCAGCCTCTGTCGCGATCTTCCGACTCGCGACCCTCCGTTCGTGGGACAACCAATTCGACGACGCGGTAGCCCTATATCGGCGCTACATAACCCTGGAGCCGCGTGATGCCGAAGGACGTCTCGCGTTGGCTCGCACGTTGGCCTGGGGCGGAAACTACTCTTCGGCCATCGCGATCTACGATTCGCTGATAGCCGGCGATCAGCGACAGCGTGACGCCGTGCTCGGACGCGCACAAACCCTGGCCTGGTCCGGACGGCTCGGCGAGGCTCTCGCCACCTACAAGGGGTGGATCCGTGATCACCCCACAGACCGCGATGCATCGATCGAGTACGCGCGCGCTCTCGCCTGGAACGGCCAGTTTGACGACGCCGAAGCCATGTACACACAGTTGGCCAGAACTGGCAATGCTGCTGCGAAAAAGGGATTGGCGCGCGTGATTGGGTGGCGAGGCGAGCTGGATCGGAGCGAGCGGACGTGGCGACAGGTTCTGGAAACGGACCCTCAAGATCCCGAGGCCCTCACAGGGCTCGCGCAGGTTCTCACCTGGCAGGGCCGCCAGACCGACGCTGAGTCGGCGTTGCAACTCGCATTGCGGGCAAATCCGGCCTACGGCGATGCACGCACATTACTCCGATGGGTACAGGCCGACCTGAGGCCAAGCGTGACGATAGGCGGAGTCAGCATCAATGACAGCGACAACAATCGCGCGACGGTTTTGTCCGTTGACTACTTGGCACGCGCATGGTGGAACGGCGCAATCGGAGGCAGGTACACGGAACGCAGCGCGAACTTCGCGGCGATCAATTCGCGCGCGGACGGGGTCAATCTGTTCGCGCGGTGGCAACCCGGCTCCAGCTCATGGCAGCTTCGCGCCGATGGTGGAGTCACCAGACATTCATCCACGTTCATTCCAACGACGAGACCGCAGCGAACGATCGGCAGCGGTGGGTTGCGCCTTTCCGGAAACGTTGGACGCGCGCTCACCGTTGGAGTCAGCGGCTCACGAGCGCCATTCGACGAGACGGCGCTGCTAATCGCCAACGGTGTGGTCAGCTCTGATCTCGCTGGTGAGGCCGCGGTCGCTTTGCCAGCCCGCTTCACGCTCTCCGGCGCGGCGAGCCGCGCGCGATTGACCGGGGGCACACGTGAGAACGCGCGAAACGCGTTCACGTCCACGCTGCGGTGGACGCACAGCCGGAACTGGAGTCTTGCTGTTGGCCTGCGCCAATTCGGCTACGACACGACGTCGGCGGATGGCTATTTCGCGCCACGGCGATACACTCTCGCAGAGGCGGGCGGTCGCGGACGCATAGGCGGTCAGCTGGGCTGGAATGCGGACGCAGACGTAGGACTCGGCCGCCAGAGCATCGAGTTCTTTGGTTCGAGCGCGGGCTCGCGTCTCGCCGAGCGTGTTGCGATGTCGTTGGGGTATCGCTTCGATCCGGCTCGCGAAGTCAGCGCTGCTGGAGGCTACGCGAACGTAGCAGCGCCCGGGCAGACCACCGGTAGCGAGTACAGGTGGTACACTTTCTCGCTGCGCGCGCGGTTGGGGTTCTAGGTCGCTACGGCTGCGGTACCCCGCGGCCGGCGCTACCGCGTGGAAGGATGTTCCGGGATTCCCGCATAAGTCCGCTGCATCGCAGCGAACAGCGGTTTGACCTCCGCATACCACTGTGGCGTTTCCCACGGTGGCCAGCTCCACGTGGGTGGCTCGGCAAATCTCGATGTTCCCGCGCCACGCGGAAGATTGTCGCCGCCTGGGCGCGGGTTCGACGGATCGTAGCTCTCGACGACAAA